>DASCOT010000112.1:0-10162 GCA_036012155.1 Acidobacteriota bacterium | reverse complement strand
CGACGTAGCAGCATGTTCGTCAGATAGAGCAGCAGCGCCAGCACCGCCAGGATGGGCCACAATCGCAGCGGCCGGGTAACCGTCTGATCGCCAGCGTCGAACAGCTCATCGAGTGCCGGATCGTGGACACCACCGGTGGCCGCCGCAAGATTCCGCAGCGCTTCGTCGTCGGCTGGACGATAGCGGCGCTCCTCGCTAACCACCGGCACCAGCGTGCGTTCGATATCGACCCCACGATCCGACCAGCGGAAGCTTGCCTGGGAGTCGAGCGACAAGGGTGCGCGGGCCTCGTAACGCCCGGGGGCAACCTGCGCCAGCTCGATTTCCGACTCGTCGTCTCCGACGATCGCGATCACGCTGGGGCGCAGGGCATTGCGATGGCGCCCCGATTCGTCGACGAGCTCGAGACGCAATCGAGCGCCCTCCTGATCGCGCGCCACCGTGAAGCTCGGAAGCCGGAACTCGTCCTGCCGCATCGCTTCGCGTACCAACTGCACCCAGAACTTGCCGTAGCCATCCCATTCCAACCAGGGAGCCGACCAACGGTTCTTGACGTCGGCAGCGAAGAATACGGCACGTCCGAGACCATATTGCCAGCGCACCATGATCGGATCGCCATCATCGCCGGTATCGAGAACGATCTCGGCGTTGTCCTTCGACATCGTTCGGACGTAGCCAAGCAACGGCGGCGCGGTCTCTATCTCCAGCCCCGCCAGCGCTTCGATGGGCTTACGTACCTCCGGCCGAACTTCGTCGTCCTCTTCGAGCGTGATGCCCTGCGCCTTCTGTGTCTCGTCGACGAATATCTCGGGTACACGCGTCGGGTCCTCGATGAAGTAGCTACGCCCATCGCCCCACCGAGCAATGTTGCCGAGTAGCTCGCGGTCGGCCTTGCCACCCACGGCTACCGTCGAGACGGTGATCTCGGCCTCGGTCATCTCCGTCACCAGACCCTCGTAGTCGTCCTCGTACGTCTTGCCATCGGACAACAGGATCACGTGCTTGACCTCGGCCTCGGTCTGCTGAAGCGACAGAAACACGTCCTGCAACGCCGGATAAATATTGGTCGGGGAGCTCGCTTCGATCGCAGCGATGCGCTCGCGCAGCCGGTCCTTGCTGCGGGCCAGCTGGATCGGCACTGGCCAGTAGAAGTGATAGTCGAACGCCAGCAAGCCAAACTGCTGATCGTCCTCGAGCAAGTCGAGCGCCGCCTTGGATGCTTCCTTGGCAAGCGCCATCTTGTCGCCGACCATGCTGTAGGACTTATCTAGCGCGATCACCAGGGCGAGGTCCTTGGGCTTGCGCTCGGCCTTGAACCAGATGGGCAGCGCGCGCTCAATCGGCGTGTCCGCGTAGCCGTCTTCACCGTAGACCGACTCGCCCCCGGCAAGCACCAAGCCGCCTCCATAGTCGGAGACGTATCGCTCGATAGCATTCATTGCTGGAACGCTGAGCAGCCGTGGGTCGACGTCGCTCAGGATGACGGCGGCGTATGGCTCGAGTCGCCGCGAGTCGATGGGCAGATTCCAGGGAAGACCGACCTCGACCTCGAAGCCGCCTTCCTCGAGCGCATCGCGCAGGAAGTCGACCGTATCGGCGCGACCCTCCACGTACAACAACCGGGGCCGTTCGACCGCATGCAACGCAAGCTGGATAAGGTTGTTCTGCGGTTCCGGATCGCCCTCTACCTGAAGCAGCACATCGAGCAGCGCCGGCCCTCCCTCATCGAGTACCGGCCGCAGGTCGACGGCTGTCGCGCCGGGTGCCAGCTGCACGGCTTCCGAGGTCAACACACGCCGATCCTGAGCCACGATGAGTGTCCCCTGTACCGCAACCTGGGCAAATAGCTCCACGCGTAGAGCAAAAGGCAGGCCGGCGGTGACCGTGTCGTCAGACTCGATGCCATCGATCCACGCATCGGCACGGTCGCGCGCCGCCGTCGTCCGCGTATAGGTTCGCACGCCGTCCAGATGCAACCGATCTACGGCGCGATCGAAATCGCCGCGGTTGCCGTGGCCGTCGGTCAATAGAACCAGTCGCGCTACATGGTAGGGAGGTAGTGCTGCCAGGCCGCGCTCGATGGCGGCCGCCAGGTCGGTGGCCGAACGGTCAACGGCACCCAGCACGGCGCCGTCGGCAACGCGAACCTCGCGGAGTCCAGCCGCATCGTCTGCCTGGAGTGCGTTGGCGCCGAACGCGAAGAAGCCGGAGGTGTCCGCTTCGCCCGTCTCGACAGCTTCCTGCACCCACGTGATGGCCTCGTCAACCGCTACCGGCTTGACGCTGTGCGAGATGTCGAGCAGATAGACGACGGAAAGCCAGGAGCCCGAACGGTGCAACACCGGCTGGCTCATGGCCAGAATCACCAGCGTCAGCGCCACCCCGCGCAGCAGCAGCATCAAGTCCAGCTGACGCGGGTGGAACTCGATGATGGTGTGCCTTCGCACCCACCAAAGGCCAGCCACTGCGGGCAGCATCAGCAACGGCCAGGTTTGTTCGAACGTGATGTGCATTGAGTGAACTTCCGTGCTAGACGGTAATTCTCCGGTGATAGGTCAGCGCTTCGAGCGCCAGCAGAAAGGCCGCCAGGGCCAATAGCGTAGGCCACAGCTGACGCGCCATCGCCGGCACCTCGAGATCCGTGTTTCCCGCATCGAGAGCGCTGCGATTGATCGCCGAGGTCTCCCTGCCTCCCGCGCCAACCGCTATCGGTACGCGACCTTCAGCGCTCGTCGTCATGAAAAGACCGGGGCGCAACGCGGTGAAGTAGCTTCTCTCTCCGGACCTCCGCACCGCTACCGACTCGCCGGTCAGAGTATCGACAACGGTCACTCCCACCGCCGTCAAGGCCACGTCGCCGAGCCCGGCAGCACGGCCCGTCAGATGCGGTCGGAACCAGCGCAGCAGATTGCTCACGAAGATCGGGAAGCCGAGGCTCTGGTCGAAGTCGGAGTCAGAGAGGGCGAACGTGATCACGATCCACGGTGCGATCTCGGTGCGGCCACTGAGGATCAATGGCACCCCCGCCCCGCCGGCCAGCGTCGCCGCACTGCCTGGATCGACTCGTGTCGCCTGGTCGACCCTGACGTCATTCAGGTCGACGAACTGCATGACCGACGAGGCCGAATCGGTTGTCGTGACGACAAGGTCGCGCGCTGCGCCTTGCGGGCGCGGCAGCCACCCGGTGTCGGACGGCGCGAAAAAGACGGCCGGCGTCGGCGTCGGCTCGCCTGGCGCGTAGCCCTCGAAGATAAAGCCATCGAAAGCCGGCGGCTGAACCGCGGCTTGTGCCATTCCGCCGACGCCGCCAGCAAGGCGAGTCGTCCAGTCCTCGTACTGAGGGGGCGTCATGGCGGTCAGCTCGAGGTGCGGTAGCTCCAGAAGCAGCTCCGACAGCGACGACGGCTGCTGGCTCACCACAGCGATCCGCTGGGAACGCTGCTCGGCTACGAACACGTAGGCGCTGTCGTCAAGATCGAGCGCATCCCCGTCGGTAGTGACCTCCGCCTCCAGGACACCGCCCTGCAGCGGGCTCAGATCGAAGGTGTTCCTATACAGCTCATCCGGCTGCAAGCCAACGGTACGGCGGAACTGGACGCCGCCCGAGTCGCGCAGCACGATCGTCGCTTCCCGCGGCTCGGCCGAGAAGTTGCCGACTTCCAGAAACGCTTCGGAGCGATGCGGATCCGAAGGCCAGGGGCGAACCTCGAAGGACGTCACGCCGACGTTCACGGCCGGCTCGTAGACCGGGGCGACCCGGTAGTCTGGTGGTAGGGGCGGCAAGCCCACTCCGTCGGTGACCACCCAGGTCTCGGTGTCCGGTTCCGGATCGGGTAACAGGAAGCGCGACCCGATTGCCTGTACGTCGACGAGGATCGCGCTCACCGCCTGTCGGTCGCGGCTACGCGCCGCGATAAGGCGACCATCGGTATCGTAGACCGTGAAGCTGTCTGCCCCTGAGCCACCTCCGAGCAGCTCGGCCGCACGATCGCGCGCCGCCTGTAGCCGCGAGCGTCCGTCACCCATTCGCGCCGCCATGTGCGGTCGTATATCCATCACCAGACGGATGTCGCGTGGCATGCGGCCGGCGCCGCCGAGCTCGGCCTCCGAGAACACCATGACCAGTGACAAGCCGATGGCCAGCGCCACCAGCAACGAGATCAATCGCCGCAACAACTCCATCCACGAACGCCGTTTGCGCCGCTCCAGGACGCGTTCCCAAAGGAACGCCGACGAGATGACAACGCGGCGATGCTGAATCCGCAGGAAGAAGATCACCACGATCGCCATCGCGGTCGCCGCCAGCAGCACCCAAGCCTGCCACTGCGCCATCGCCAAGAAGGTCATCGCGCCCTCACGAGAGGAACCTCCCCTGTCTCATCACCTGGAGGATGAGGTCCTCGAAAGGGTGCTCGGTGATCGTACGCACGTAGCTGAATCCGTACAGAGTGCAGTATCGCTCCAGCTCATCACAGTAACGATCGTACTCTTCTTCATAGGCCTGCAGCAGGGTTGGCGTGACCGTCACGTCCTGCGGCTGCCGCGTCTCGGAGTCGATCAGCGTCACCTCGCCATTCAGGCGTGGTGACATGTCCTGCGGGCTGGCGACATGCACGGCGAGTAGATCTTGGCGGCGATAGCGCACGATATCGAACGCCTTGGTGGCCCCGTGCGGGTCAAAGAAGTCGGAGATCGCGACGGTCATACCGCGGCGTCGCTTGGCGGTGAAGAAACGGTGGAACGCCTCGCCAGCGTTGGTCTCGTGGCTGGCTTGCACCCTCGACAGAAATCGCAGAATGCTGAAGATCTGACCCTTGGCGCGCTGCGCCGGCAGCTCCTCGATGATCCCCTCGGCGAATACCACCAGGTTGACGCGATCCAAATTCGACAGACCGATGTACGCCAAGGCGGCCGCCACCTTCTTGGCATAGTCGAGCTTCTTGCCACCGTCGGTTCCCATCGACCGACTGGCGTCGACGAACAGATAGATGGGAAGGTCGGTCTCTTCCTCGAACAGCCTCAGGATCAGACGATCGAGCCGCATGTAGGCACGCCAGTCGACAGCGCGAAAATCATCCCCGGGCACGTAGCCACGATAGTCGGCGAACTCGACGCCGGCGCCCACCTTGCGGGCTCGCCGCTCCGCCTTGAACTGCCCTGACAGGAGCCGCTTGGAGACTACGCTCAGCAGCTCGAGCTTGCGCAGGAACTCCTCGTCGAACGGGCCCAGGCCGCCATCGCTCTGCGGCTCGGGGTTCGCAGCACTCATCAGCCTGCTCGTACGATCACGGGATCTCTAATCGCCTGGCCCCGGCAAGCTCTCCAGGATCGCCGCCAAGATGGTGTCGGTGTCGACGCGGTCAGCCTCGCCCTCGAAGTTCAGCAATACGCGGTGTCGCAGAGCGGGCATGACCGTGGCACGAATATCTTCCGCCGCCACGTGCACCCTGTCGTGCAGCAGGGCGCGGATCTTGCCCGCCAGCACGAGCGTCTGGATTGCACGCGGTCCGGCCCCGTAGCGCACATACCGCTCGGTTTCCTCCACTGCGTGCTCCGAGCCCGGATGCGTGGCGAGGGTGAGTCGAATCGCGTAGTCCTGGACCGGCTTGGAGATCGGCACGGCGCGCGCCGTCTTGCGCATCTCGACGATCTGCTCGCCGTCGAGCACACGCGTCACCGTCGGCTCTTCGGCCTGGGTCGTGCGCTCCATGATCTCGTGCAAGTTGTCAACGCTCGGAAAGTCGAGCTTGAGCTTGAACAAGAACCGATCCAACTGCGCCTCCGGCAACGGATAGGTGCCTTCCATCTCGAGCGGGTTCTGGGTGGCGAGCACGAAGAACGGCTGCGACAGTGGATAGGTCTCGCGGCCAACCGAGACGCTGTTCTCCTGCATCGCCTCCAACAGCGCCGACTGCGTCTTCGGAGTGGCGCGGTTGATCTCGTCGGCGAGAACAATGTTGGCGAAGATCGGCCCGGGCTGGAAGTCGAGATGCCGAGCTCCGTCGGGCGTCTCGTGCACGACGTTCGTGCCGACGATATCTGCGGGCATCAGGTCGGGGGTGAACTGAATGCGGTGGAAATCCAGGTGCAGCACGTCGGCGAGCGTATGCACGAGCTTGGTCTTGCCGAGTCCCGGGATTCCCTCCAGCAGCGCGTGACCACCGGCCAGCAGCGCGGTCAGGATCCCGACGATGACTTCGTCATTGCCGACGATGACCTTGCCGATCTCGTCGCGGACGATCTGAAACCGCCCCTGGAAGCTATCGATGCTCTCTTGGACTTCGATCATCGCCCTTCGTCTTCTTTCTGGTTGTCACGTGCGCGCAGTGTCTTGAAGTACAACCGCACGAGATCCCGGTAACCCCACGGCACGGTCTCGGTCTGCATGATCTCCTGCTCGGCGAACTCGCTGGGCGACTCCACCGTCTGGAACTCGAGCCGCGACGCCTCCGCCTTGATGATCAACTCCTCCTCCTGTTCCTCTGTCTCCTCCTCGGGTTCCTCATCCGGCAGTGCCAGGATCTCGCGCTGCAACTCCACTTCCAAGGTGCTCAGCTCACCCTGCATGAGGTCCTGCTCCTCTCCTCCCTCGCGCGTCGCGTGGCCGACCTCTTCCTCACCAAGCTGCGGCTGGTCGGCCTCATCCGTGCCCTGTTGCAGGAATACCTCGTCGCCGCCAGGCAGGGTCGTACCGCTCTCCTCGGTTGATTCGCCTTGGCCCTCCTGCTGGCTGGCGTTCGGATCAGGCGCCTGCTCCCCTTCGGTATCGGCCGGCATGTCTTCGGGGTTCTCTGTCTGAGTCTGCTCCCCATCCTCGCCGGCCTCGCCCTCTTCGCCGGCCTCGTCCCCTTCGGTGACCTGGCCCTCGGGGTCAGGCTCCTGCTCCTCTAACGCCGAGTCCTCCTCGAGCGCGTTCTCCCCCGTCTGTGCTTCGTCGCCCGGCTGCGGCAGGAGGAGCTGCTCGTCGGCAAGAGGAGCCGGTGGCTCGTTAGCCCGCCGAGCGGTGTCGGCTTCCTCCAAGGCCGTCAGGGCCTCCATGCTCTCGTCGAGCGGCTCTTCGGACATTGCGATATCTCCCAGCCGATCAACAACATTCTCGAACACGCGCGGAACCGGTAGGAGCGCCACGGCCATCAGGCCGGCAAAGCAACCCGCCGCCAACCCGAGGCGCTGCGGACGGCGTACCGGCAGCAGTGTGCCGCCGTCCAAAGAGCGTGCCGTGTCCGCGGCGCGCTCGACGTGAAGTCCCACCCAATCGTCCTCCTGCGGGTGGCGCACGAACCAGTAGGCCGAGGTCATCTCGTCGGTCAGGTCGGCGGCCGCATCCGCACGGGCGGCAGCACGACCTAGCGGCATCGGCCGGGCGCAGCGTATGACGGTGCGTATCACGGCAGCGACAGCGACCAAGGCGAAGAACGGCCAGCCCAGTACGACCTGGCGGGGCATGGTGGCGTTCCACAGCGCCATGAGCAACCAGACCGCGAGGGCACCGCCGACCGAGTCGGCGAGCTCCTGAAGCAAGCGGTTGGTCCGGGCTCGGCGTACCAAGTCGCGCAAGAGGCGAAGGATCGGTGCGGTGTCGGGCATGAGACCAGGGGGAACCGTTCAGAAGGGCGACCTACCCTAGCATAACGCTCCAGTCGTACAGAGTTCATTGATCACGGATCCCGCCCCGAAGACTTGCCGTAGACATACGTTCGCTCCTACACTTCGCTGACTCCACAATTGGGGTCGAGGGGGTCTCCGCTTCACCACATCCCGCCCGGGACGGATGGATCCCTCCTAGAGACATCATCGGGAGTACGTGTAGTGCACACACCGCGGCCGGATACCGGAATCGCCTCGATCGGCCTGGCTCTGCCACCGCTCGCCATGGACCTCGACAACCTCGCGGAGCTGCGCGGCGTCGACCCCGACAAGTACAAGATCGGGCTTGGTTGCGATCAGATGTCGCTTTGCCCGCCCGGATACGGTGTCGTCGACCTGGCCGTCAAGGCGGCCGAGCGCGCCCTCGACCGCTGGGACGGGGATCGCGCCGACATCGGCATGCTCGCGGTCGGCACCGAGACCGCGGTCGATATGAGCCGTCCGTTGAGCGCCTTCGTGGCCGACCGCCTCGAGCTCGGCGGTGCCGTGCGCTCCTACGAAGTCAAACACGCGTGCTATGGAGGTACGCTGGCCGTTCGCCAGGCAGCGGAGTGGCGTATGTCCGGGGCCGCGGCCAACCGCGCCGCCCTGGTGATCGCAGCCGACGTGTCGCTGTATGAGCAGGGTGATCCCGGCGAGCCCACGCAGGGCGCCGGCGCCGCCGCCATGGTGATCGACGAGCCTACGATCGCCTCCATCGAGCCCGAGTCGCACGCCTGGAGCGAACCGCAGTTCGACTTCTTCCGTCCGGTCGGCGAATCGTTCCCGCAGGTCGACGGAGCGTTGAGCCTCGACTGTTATAGACGCGCTGCCGAGCGTTGTTTCCGTGCCCTGGTACGCGAGCGCGACCCCGAGAAAGTCTTCGCCGAGCTTGCCGCGATCTGCTTCCACGTGCCGTTCCCGAAGATGGTTCGCAAGACCGTACATCGAGTTGGCGAGCACTTCGGGTGGAGCCTCGAGGACATCGAGCGACTGTTTGAGCAGAAGGTCGGCCCGACCATGCTCTGGAACCGACTGTGCGGCAATGCGTACACGGCCAGTCTGTGGATCTCGGTGGCCAACGCGCTGCGTGGCTTGGTCGAGGGCCAGCGCCTGGCAGCGTTCTCCTACGGGTCGGGCTTCGGCGCCGAGTTGCTTTTGCTGCACGCCGGGCCCAAGGCAATCCTCGGAGAGTGGGCCTCCGATGTCGACGCCGATCTGGGCGACCGCCAGCAGCTCGATGCTGCCGCCTACGAGCGCCTGCGCAGCTGAATCGGGCCCTCATCGCAGCAGCTCACCGCCGAGTTGCCTCCCCCCGGACTGGGAGCGCTATGGAACCCGGCACCAAACTGGTCCCCTATGAAGTCACCGGGCAGCTCGGCGCGGGCGGCATGGGACCGCTGCACGTGGACCGACAACTCCGTCGGTGCAACGGCTCAAGGAGAACACCATGAGGTTGATGCGCGCGCCCGTCATGCTTGTCGCCGTCGCCGTGGCGGCCCTATTTTTTTGACGGTTCCGAGCGTTGGACAGGTCGTGCCGGAGGATCTCGCACTGGGGGCAGCCAATGTCTACCTGGCGAACCCGGCGTCGGAGAGTTCCGCGCCACCAGCGCACGTCAACTCTGCGCAAGTTGGCTGGGAGAACAGCGGCACTATCACGCGCTGGAATACGGTCATTGGCGGCAGCGCGATTCCGGACGACGACGTGCAGGTAGGCTTTTGGGAGCTCGCGCCGCTGTCGATCTACGCCGGTCACGTTCACCCGGTACCGGAGTTCTACGTCGTCCTCGACGGGCAGGCCGAGTGGACCCTAGGCGATGACACCTTCGTCGCCGAGCCGGGCGAGGTGGTCTACATCGCCCCGAATACGATGCACCGGATGGTGAACCTGACAGACGGTCTGGTGCGGGCGGTCTGGGGCCGCTGGGCCCCGAACGGTGACCGCAGCGTGTTTGACGGCGAGTATCGGTACGTGGAGCCGATTCCCGAACAACCACCCGGGCCGGGGTTCCCGGAGTCAGCTCAGTAAGTAATGCGCTCAGGCGGCCAGGGGCGGCGAGAACGGGCTCTAGGAAGGCCCGACGGCCATGACCGATTTCAGCGCGGCGCTTCAGGCTGGTTGACCAACGTCGGTCGCATCCCACGAATCAGGCCACCGTGGCGTCACCCAAAGTAGAGGAGCCGACGCGGCGGGCCGAGAGTCTCCTCGCACACCGCCGCGCCGACCCGACTGGAAGCCTAGAACGGACCTCCGGCGCTCAGCACACAGGCCTGGTCATCGACGCCGAGGAAGTAACCGTTCCCCGGATTGCCGCCCTTGGTGATCGACTTGTAGTACATGTCGAAGCGCGTATCGACGATGCCGTTCGGCCCCGCCGACAGCACGATTACCGGCGAGGTGTAGATATTGCCCGTCGGCACCGAGTGCAGCGCGAACACGTTGGACTGATAGCGGTTGCCCCACGGATCGGGCATCAGCTTGTTGAAGTACGGACCATGCCAGCCGAACGCGAACCACTCGAGCGTCACATCGG
>DASCOT010000111.1:0-13659 GCA_036012155.1 Acidobacteriota bacterium | reverse complement strand
GCCGCTCTCGAGTGGGCTAGTTCCTGACCCGGATCCACTGCACCAAGCGCTGGCCCGTGACCTCCCCCACGAGGATGCTGCCATCGGGATGCAATCCGATGAATTCCTGACTGACGCCGAGAGGTTGGCCGTTCTCGGTGAGTCCGGCCAGCTGAAGCTCAGGAATGAAGGTCTCGACCGAACCGGTCGTGGCGCTGCCGATCCAGATGCCCCTGTCGTAGCCGTAGCTCCCACCGCCCGGGAAGTCTGTGTCCAGCACGCCGGTCAACGATGTCGTGCCATCGACCACATGAATCCTGTCTTGGTCGTCAATCGCGACCGAGCTCGGCCTCCCGAAATGGGTCCACAGCCCGATGAAGTTCCCTTCCTGGTCGAAGATCTGGATCCGATTGTTGCCCCGGTCGGAAACGAAGAGTCGGCCTCGGGAGTCCATTGCAAGGTGATGGGGATCGTTGAACAGACCGCGCTCAGCGGTTGCCGCGTCCACCCCACCTCCGATCTGCATGATGAACGCCCCGTCTGGCGAGAATTTGACCAGTCGGTTGTTGCCACCGCGATGCCCGTCCGTGACCCAGATCTCGCCACTGGGGGCGACCAGCACATGGGAGGGTCCGTTGAAGTGCGTCTCGTCATCCCCCGGGGACGCCGCTTCGCCCAGGGTCATCAGCACCTCTCCCTCCGGGCTCAGCTTGAAGACCTGGTGCCCCCTGCCGAGCTTGAAACCTGCTTCTCCGCGAGGTTCTCCTGTCGGCGATCCCTCGGTCACCCAGAGATTCCCTTCGTGGTCAACGAAGAAACCGTGAGGCCACCCGAAGAGCCCCTTGCCGAAGCTCGCCACCAGGTTCCCGTGCAGGTCGAATTTGAGGATCGGGTCTACGTCAACGCCAGCGCAGTTGTTCCCACCACACCTGTCCATCAGCCACATGTGTTGGCCATCGGGATCCAGGTATATCCCGGCCACCACCCCCAGAGGCCTCCCCTCCGGGAGCTTCGCCCAGCCGTACCTGGCGCGATACGGATTGCTGTGTTGGGCGCTTGATTCCGCGGCAACCATCACAACCGCTAGCGCGGCAAGGATTGCGACGAGTGTTGATCTGAATCGGCTTGGATGTGACATCTCGACTACCTCCCTGACAGCCTCTTGTGCAGACGGCATGACTATATGCTTCCTCCGCGCGGAGAACGCGGTCCGTCTGCTTGACCCACTGATGGATCGTCCAGTACGACGGCTCGAACTCCTGGGCCAATTCGTAAGCGCTGCGGCCGGCCCGCTGTCGGAGCGCCCAAACTTCGAGGGGCCGCATGGCCCGTCCCGATCAGATCACCTGAGGTCGATCTTCTTCCGCTTCCAGCCGGACTTTCCCGCCGAATTTCGCGCGCGAAGGCGGCACTTGTACTTCGTGCCGGCTCCTAGCGCCTCGCTGGTCACCTGGTCGACGTTGGCTCCGACCTTGGCCACGTGTGCCCACTTGCCTTTTCCTTTGCAATCCAGCTCGAAGAACGACTCGTCATCGGACTTGTCGTCCCAGGAGAAGAGCACTGAGCCGTCATCCTGGATCTCGGCTGCGAGCTTGCCGGGCTTGTTGGGCTTCGACAGAGCGCCGACCACCCTGAACCCGAAGTGATCGTTGCCGCGGTAGGGGTAGTCGGTGTTGCGTGCCTGGCTCCGAATCGTCACAGCGTGGAAGTTCCAGCTGCCGCCACGCTTCAGGCGTGTGTTGCAGTTGCACACCAGATTCGGACCCCCTGTGCAGGCGACCGTCTCCTCAGGATTGTCGCTGGTCCCGTCGATGCCAGTGTGGCTGAAGGGGTCGGTAGCACCTTCGGTGTTCGCGCAAAACTGACCGTCGTAGTTGTCGGCCGTCCACTCCCACGCGTTCCCTGCCAGGTCGTTCAGGCCGAACGGATTCGCAGGATAAGACCCCACGGCAACCACGTGCCCCACCGCACCCGCGGCGATCCCACCGGGCGCGGCCTGGCCGCTGTAGTTGGCGTTGACGAGCGAGAGGGTGCCGTCGTCGGTACCGTAATCGTTGCCCACCCCTCCCTGCGACGCGTACTCCCACTGGGCTTCGGTGGGAAGCGCGTAGTCGTTGAATGCGGCAAAGGCGGCCGCTCCGTGCCAGGGGACGAATGTCGCTGGCCAGTCGGTGGTATCGAGGGCGTCGTTGTTGCCGAACAGGTCCTGGCTGTCGAGGACCTGGAAGCGCATCCCGAGCACGGCACCTTCGTCGTAGGCAATCCAGGGGATGTTGAGCTCGCTCTCGCCGTCCAGGTTCGTTCCCCCTAGGTGGTAAATCTTCTGCCCGGCCGAGGGGTACCCGCTCGCTCCGAGGACGAAGATCCCGGTACCGTGAGCGGTGGCGGGGAGATCGTCACGCACCTCGATCTGCCCGCCGAGCTCTGCTGCGTTGAGGTATTCAGCGAACTGCTGGTTGGTCACCTCGTACATCCCCATCTTGAAGGCCGATATGGTGATCCTGTGGGCAGGCTTATTCGTGGCGATGGGCTTGGACAGATCCTCCTCGCTGCCCATCGTGAACGTGCCGCGCGGAATCCTGACCATCTCGATGCCGTCAGCCGCAGCGGCGAGCCCATCGGCGGCAATGAAGAGGCAAAGACACAAAGCTACTGCATACCGCATAGGGGTTCCCTGAGGGGTGTGACGAAAGGGCACCGGCCGTTCCAATCTCGATCCCGGTAGGAAGTACGCTAAATGACAGAACGAGGGAGGATCGGCGAGATGGCTAGTCGGTAGCTATCAGGAGCGAAACCGGGCTCAGTCTCGCATTCGGATTCCCCCTGCACCACCTCTTCCACCACATTCCCTGCACCTCTGAGGTACGGCAGTGCGCGGAGGCCACTCCAGGGCCGTAACTCGGCCGACGAGCGTTTGGTTCGCTGCTTCGCGCTAGAACCTGGAGGCAGTGATCCAGGTGTCACTTCTGGCGGTGCTCTGGGCGAAGTCTTGATCCACCTCTGGGTCGGTCTTGCCTTGCGCCTCCAATGCGGCTCTCAGGCCGTGGAGCGACCAAACGTTGTGCGGATGGTCCGCGAGCTCGGTCCGGTACACGTCCTCCGCTTCGGCCGCGTGCCCGGCCTGAAGGAGTGCTGCGCCAAGCCAGTGGCGGGCTGCGAACGGGATCGGCTCGGGCTCGTCGAAGCGCTGCTGGTCGTCGAGCTCGGCGGCGCGCTCGAACGCGTTGATTGCGGCGTGGAGGTCGCCCTGGGCGCGGAGGATCTCGCCCTCGAGGATCGCCGCTGCGAGGCCCATCAGCTGTTTGGCTGGATGAAACCGCAACGTTGCCTCGGAATGCTGCGCCAGATCCTGGACCCGCGCCAGATGCTCATGCGCGGCTGCGGCGTCGCCGGTCCGCAGCTCTGCATAGCCTTGGGCGAACTCCCAGAAGCCGCCAGCTACCTCGGCCGAGGGACGCTTCTTGACTTGGAGGATCTCGTCGAAACGGCCGAAACGCAGAAGGGTCAACACCTGGTGCATCGTGTCGCCGCCGATCTTCGCGAAATCTTTGCCCGCCTGCGTCGCGATCGCGCCTTGTCCGTCCATCGAAGCGGCGAACAGCAGCATGTGCAGGTTGTGTGTCCTCGCGTAGGAGAAGCCGAGTTCCTTCGCCGCTTTCTGGTCCGAGTGCCAGGCCGCAATATTGGCCTGGACCGACCGCCCCCACAGACCGACCTCGTTCCAGGTATGCGAGGGCATGTGCTGAACGTGGCTGGCTACCGGCACCGCCTGACCGAGATGTTCGGCACACGCGAGCGCCAACTCCGGCTGCTGGGTCGACTCCGTGGCGTGTACGTAGAGGTGGCATGCGCCCGGATGCTCGATGTCGCCCTCGAGGACGCCGGTCAGCACTCCGTGAAGTCGAATCAGATCAGGGTCCTCGACATCTCGGTGACCGAGTCTCTCCTCGAGCAGGAACAGAGCCACCGCATAGACGACGGCCACCTCGTGATGGTCCGGGTACTTCCCGTACACCTTCGCCATTTCCTCGGCGAACGATTCGTCGACTGGGCGCCGTTGCTCGGGGTCGTAGTCCGCGGGGTAGCGATTCCGCGCCGCCAGTATCAGGTCGCGCTCGACAGCTGTCGCGCTGCTAGAAAGAGCGACCGCCTCCTCGATCGCCGCGTGCGCCCGCCGCGATCGATCGGCGCTCATGCCGCCGTTGAGAAACGAGCCCAAGGCGAAGGCCTCACCCCAGAAGCACATTGCACACTGGGGATCCAGGCGCCGCGCCTCGGCCATCGAGCGAGCTGCCTCCGTCACGTTGTAGGCATATCGGAGCTGCATCCCCTGGTCGAAGTATTCCTGGGCTCGTGGCTCGCTGGTGCTGATGGTCCAAGAGAAAGGTCCGAGAGCGGACGGAATCAGATCGATCGGTTGGAGAAACTCGGGCGTGGCACCAGTTCCCGGGGCCGCGACCACGGATCGAGTGTCGGTACCTCGGCTGGTCGCGCAGGCCGACAACAAAACACCCGCAAGGGTGACGGTAGCAAGGCTTCCCATTCTTCGATTTTCCTTGGCTGGTTTTCGATACACTCGCGCGCCCGCGAGGGACAATGGGAAGTTCATGCTGCCTCCTCTCAACCGAACTCCGGATACCGACGGCGAATAATCCGGTGGTCCTCCTCCGGCAGTTGGGCAAGGGAGGTCGGCCGGTCCTGGGGCCGGATGCCCTTCTGATTGAGTCGGTTCATCAAGCTCCAGTTCCGGGTGAGGTCTCGAGGCTCCTGGGCCGGGAGATCGTACCGGGTGAAGTCGATCACTTTCTCGGGCTGATCCCGCCGCCAGTCCCTGAGCAGGGCAAGGCGAAACTGCTGGTTCATGAACCAGCGAATCTCTAGATCGGCGTCCGATCCGCCGATTCCCGTGCCCCTCTGCCGAAATCGGTAGTCGATGTCGTCGTTGCCCCGGTGCTGTTCACTCCAGACGCGACCGAAATCTCCCAGCAACAAGCACTCGGCCTGCGGCCAGCGCTCCCGGATGGCACGTGTCCAGGCGGTCAGGACCTCCAGGTGGCCGACTTGGGGAACCAGCGAGATTTCCCAGCAGTTGGTGACCCAGGCCCATCCGTTGAGCTCAAAGCCAGTGTCGAAGTGGGCGGCCGTGCTGGCCAGCATCTGGCGCAGTCCGGTCTCCGGTCCGAACTGTCCGATGGTCTCGATCGGCCCAACTCCCATGCGGCTGTACTGCCTCCTGCTCCTGCTCTCCTCGCCGCCGGGCCGGCGGGCGGCCAGGAAGTCCATGGTCCATCCATCCAGATTGACGCAGTCGATGTGATCGCCGCTTGACTGGGCGGGCTTGCAGAAGTGCTCTCGGGAGGGGTAGTAGGGATAGCAGATCGATCCTTCCCCATCCTGGTTGTCCACTGCGTACTGGCTCCAGATGTTGCCCTGGCAGACATGGATGCCCTCCTCCTCCGCCAGGTACTTCAGGTTGTCGGCGGCCAGGAATCCGGCGATCACGCTCCGTGGACGAAACCCACCCCCCATGATCTCGGACACGCGGGCCAGGCCCTCGTGCAGATCCCGATCGACCTGCGCCCGCGTGTTGTAGGCATTGGCGAAAAAGGCACCCGGAATGAAGGTGACGTCGTCGCCATACCGGTCGTGAAACTCCGGAACGAGCCGCCGTAGCGTGGCGTAGCGGTCGCGCTCGTCGTGCAGGGCTCGCCAGCTGAAGGCCCACGTCATCGGTGCGCCGGGCCAGCCGTCGGCAAGCGCCTGGCGCAGGGCCTGGACGTTCTCCGGGGTGTGCCGATCGTATTCGTCGAATCCTTCGTTGCGGGCGCGCGTGACCTCGATCTGGTTGACCCGGATGACCGAGTTGAAGGTCAGGAAACGACGGCCTGTGAGGCCACTCGTCGAGGCTCCGTCCTGGCCCGGTTCGTTGGCTCCGCAGCCTGTGTTGGCCGCGGCACCGAGGAGGGGCGCGCCCGCGACGCCACGCAAGAAATCTCGTCTTCGCATGAGTGCGGCGTTTCCTCCTCCAGGGCGGCTAGGCGGCGAGTCTTCGAGCGTACCTCCTTTGTCGGCAGGAGGGTGCCCAGGCGGGAGGGCTCAGCTGGTCTACCTGATGCGCTATGGAGCCTGGTGCGCGCGTACTAGTTCAGGGTGTCGCCAGGGGTGTCCGTGCAGGACCGAGACTACCGCTGCATCGTGAAGGTGAACTTCGCGGTGAGGGTGCGGTCGTCCCGGCGGTCGAACAGCCCTCCGAAAGCCGTCGACTGTCGGTACACCAGGTAGAAATCGTCGCCGGTTCGATAGATGTAGCGCAACCGCACGAACGCTGACAGCTGGTCAGTGATGCTGCTGTGCTGTAGCAGCGAGTCGAACAGCACGCGATCCGAAAACGACAGGTTGGCGCGTAACCGCGCCAGGTGGGTGTCGAAGCTGCCGCCGGGTAGATGAATGCGGTTGAAGTTGTACTGCGGGCTCAGGTTGAAGCGGTCGCTGAACTTGAAGCTGGGCCCTCCGCCAATCCCGAAGCGCGTGCCGTCGTAGAACTCGCCCAGGTTGAAGGTAAGGTTGCCACTCACCGCACGACGGGGAGCGGCGCGCAGGCTGATCTGTCCGTCAGTCCAGGAGTAGTCGCCGATCGGAATGGATACGTTCTCGTCGATGGGGAAATCGAAGTCCAACCGCTCGTAGTTGCGGTTGAGGCGGATATTGAAGATGTCACCGGACTCGAGGTCCATTCGCGTGGTCAGGCTGCCCACCCGGGTAACCAAGCGCCCGCTAGTGTCGGTGATGCGCTCCAACGACGGGCTTATCGAGACACGCCGTAAGAGCGGCCAGCTTGGCCGCGTCGACCAGCGGCCCTGGTAGCTGGTGCGCACGATGTCCTGCCGCAGAACGAAGCCGAGATCGGTGTCGAAGTCATCGGCCACGTAGGTCACATCGCCGCCGAGCCCCCATGCTTCGGTGTCCCATCCAGCGCTGAGCTGCCCCACCCACGAGGTGCCGTCGACGTCGTTGTCTTGGGCACCGGCCACGAACCCCGACAGGAACAGGTGGTCGAACAGGATGAAACTAGAATCGAAGCCGAGAACACGATTGTACTGACCGTCGGGACCCTGAACGTTGGTGACCAGTGCGCCGACGCTGGATCGGTCGAGGACGGATTGTTTCCAGCGAAAGGCGGCGAAGTTCTGACCCGCACCGAACTGCGAATCGCTCGTCTGCACGTTGACGAAGCCGACGTTGCCGCTGCCGATCTTCCCCGTCAGCTTGCCGCCGAACCGAATGGGGACCGGCTGCCCCTCGGGACCCAGGCCGATGCGACGCGAGAAGAACAGCAGTGCCAGCGGCGGCTGTCGCCGGAAGCCGCCACCCTCGCCCCCGCCCGCGCTGCGTCGGGCCAGCGTGCCGAAGGTGAAGTTGTCGGCGGCCTCTAGAAAAAACTCACGCTGCTCGGGAAAGAACAGCGAGAAACGGGTCAGGTTCACCTGCTGGTTGTCGGCCTCGACCTCGGCGAAGTCGGTGTTCACCGTCAGGTTGGCGGTCAGGCTGGGGGTCAGTTGTACCTGAAACCTCTCGAGGCCGATATCGCCCCGCCCCTCGGAGAACGGGTCGTCACGTTGCTGGAAGGAGTCATAGCCGCCGGTCACGAAGGGCTTGAGGCGGAATCGGTCGGTGAGCGTCAGGTCCTGCAGACCCACCAGGTTGCCGTACTGCGAGACGGCGAGCCAGTTGTAGTCACGGCTGGTGTTGTTCCAGTTGATGCGCTCCTTGGTGCGCGCCACGTCACGCTCGAACTCGACGCCCCAGACGTTGCTGCCCGTCGGATACCGCAGAGCGGCAAAGGGGATGGCGAGCTCGGCCTCCCAGCCGCGTTCGGTGATGCTCGCCGCGGCCTCCCAGGTCTCATCCCAGTTCATGTTGAGTTGGCTCTCGTCGGTCAGGGTGTAATCGAATTTGGCGCCGAGCGCGTTGACCTGGAAGCCGAAGGCGTTGCGGCGGTCACGAAACGTATCGAAGAAGACAGCCGCATAATCCTCCCCGGTCATGGTCGCGTCGCGACGCATGTCGTTGGCGACGATCTTGTCGGGCTCATCGTCGAAGTTGATCCAGCCGACGTACAGGGTGTCGTCGTCGTACAGCACGCGCGCCTCGGTGCGCTTCGTCGGCGCCACGCGGTTGACCGGATCCTTCTGCACGAAGTCGCTCACCACGTCTGCCAGCTCCCAGACCGCGTCGTCGATCCGACCGTCGAGGACGGGGGGCGTGCTTGTCCGCGTCGCGGCAGTGCGTTTGCCGTCGATAGGTCGGTCGGCGAACGTCGTCGACGCGCCGCTGATATCGGCGCTCGGCGCCGGAGGGAGGTCATCGGTAAGCGCAGGCGGTGTGGTCCCGGTTGACGGCGGCACGGCCCGTTCGGCGCCCGCTGGCACTGTCGATATCGGAGAATCGGTCTCGCCGGGGCGGATCAGCCGCACC
Source organism: Acidobacteriota bacterium (assembly GCA_036012155.1). Classification (GTDB taxonomy): domain Bacteria; phylum Acidobacteriota; class UBA890; order UBA890; family WLXD01; genus DASCOT01. The sequence goes on along the minus strand of DASCOT010000111.1, from coordinate 5,205 downwards.
GGGATGTGCCGTCGCCCCTGGCGCACCGGGCGCGCAGATTCGACGGGCACAACGAGGCGCACCGGAATCTGGCGTCGACGGGGTTCCTGGTCGTCGCCCGGTTGCTGGGCGATCACGGCCGGGCTGCCCAGCGTCACGGCGACGGCGGCAACAGTCAGCGCTCTAAGCCCTGCGGTACCGAGCAGCGGCGTGGTTGGGTTCACAGGGCCATCGCTCACGACCGAGCGAGTCCGGCGGAAAAGCCTGAATCGCAAAGGGGAAAGGCTGTCATTCTGGCATGTCGGATATCTGATGCGAACAAGCCCCTAGTCGCTGCCCGGGCCACGACGGCCAACAGCGGACTGTCTTCATCGATCGGGTCCGTCTAGCCCGATCGGCGTGCGGCGATTACCTGTCTGTGGTGCTTCAGGCGTTTGCAGGGCGTGGAGCTCGGTGGCTCAGCCGATAGGTCACAAAGCCATCCGTCCCGCCGGTGAGCTTGTCATATAGCCGGCGTGCCCGTGTGTTGTCGTGCATGGTTAGCCAGTAGACGGACGCCCAACCGTGACGCTCCGATTCGTCGCGAACGGCTTCAACAAGTGCGCCGCCCACGCCGCCGCCGCGCGCCGGTTCGTCGACGTACAGGTCTTGCAGATAACAGACGAGCTCAGACTCCCAGGTATCAGGATGTGCGAAGAAGTGCACAATGCCGGCCAGGCGCTGAGTATTCGTATGCGCGGCGACGAAGCAGCGAAATGGGTGTGCCGGATCCAGCAATCGCTGCCACAGTAGCGCCGTCGTGGCCTCAGGTAGGGACGACTCGTAGAAGACGAGGTACTGCTGCCACAGCGTGAGCCAATCGGAGTGGTCTTCCGTGGCAACGGGTCGGATGTCATACGAATCGGGCATTTCTATACTCTTTGGCGACCTGGTGGACACATGCTTCACACGCAAACGGATACGTCGAGACCTCGATCACCATAATAGGCGCCGCGTCCCGCGCTGATCAGGAGAGTTCATCATGCCGTCCATGAAATACCACGGGAAGATCCTCGGCCGCGCCCTGCCCCCTATGGAGGACGAGGCCGCCGCAGCCTTCCTCGATGACTTCGCGGTGTCGGACGACCCCGACAAGCCGATCACGGCCGGGCTGTTCCGCCTCGAGGCCGGCGAGGCGATGACCTATACGTACACCTATCACGAGATCAAGCTCATCGTGGACGGGCAGTTCGAGATCCACGACGGCGACAGCGGAGAGACGGTCACGGCTACGGCCGGAGATCTCTTCTACTTCCCGAAGGGGTGTACGATCACCTTCACGACGCCGGAGTTCGGACTCGGCTACTTCTGCGGCCAGCGCGGGCCTGGCGAGGCCTGATGGCCACTGCCTCCACCTCGCCGCGCTTGATCGACTCATTCTGCCGCCATCCGTACAGGCTCATGTTCCCACTCGGGGTGGCCCTGTCCTGGGGCGGCATTGCCCACTGGGCGCTGTACGCCAGCGGCTGGCTCGCTGACTACAGACCACGCTTCCATGCCGTTGCGCAGACGCAGGGATTCATGACCTGCCTGTCGATCGGGTTCCTGTTCACGATGATCCCGCGTCTCACTGACACGGCTCCCCCACGAGCCTGGCAACTCCAGGTGGTGGTGGCCGCCCCTGTCGGGGTGGTGCTGGCAGCATGGTACGCGCAGTGGATTCTGGCTCAGGCTCTGTGGTTGCTGGTCGTGCTCACAGCGGTCGGTTTCATCGTCCAGCGCTTCGATGGGCCAGGGGAATCGCGCAAGCCTAACGGGTTCGTTTGGATCCCTGCGGCGATGCTCATGGGCGTGGTCGGAGCCGCGATGACGCTGGGAGCGGAGATCGCGATGATGCCAGCAACCTGGATGCAAGCAGGCCAGCGCATGATCCAGCAGGGGTTCTTCGTCGGCTTGATCCTCGGCGTCGGCGGCAGCCTTGCCCTACCTCTGATGACCCGGGGCGAGCAGCCGGCCAGCGGGCCGGTAACCCGCCGCGACCACCTGGCCCGAATAGCGCACCTGGGTGGCGCCATTGCTCTGGCCGCGTCCTTCTGGATCGAGGTGAGCTACTCGCTTCAGCTAGCGATGGCGATACGGGCGCTGGTTACCTTCGGTGTCATCGCCGGAGGGGCCCGGCTATGGCGCCGGCCTCTGCGACCCGGGGCCAACGCGCGGATCATCTGGGTCGCTGCATGGCTGTTGCCAGCCGGTTACCTGGTCGCGGCGCTGCTGCCGCTGAGCTACCGGGCCGGCCTGCACATCAGCCTCATCGGGGGTCTCGCCATGCTCGGCTTGGCCGTCAGCGCCCAAGTGCTTCTCGGCCACGGTGGCTATACGGAGTTTGTCCGCGGCTGGCCTCTGTCGGCGCTGCTGCTGTGCGCCTGTATGACCGCAGCGCTGTTGACGCGTGTTCTGATGGAGCTGGATCCAGCGAACAATTTCTGGTGGATGGGCTGGGCCGCGGGATTGTTCCTGATGGCTACGATTGCGTGGGCCTGCTACGTCGGCAGGGGGATCCTACGCCCGCGTTAGAAGTCGTGAGCGCATTGCTTACGCCAGGAGGTGACATGAATGCCAAGTTAGTAATCACTACGATACTTGTGCTCTTTGGTGGCGCCACTTCCGTAGTTGCCGGCCAAGACTCACCGGAATGGGTACAAGCACAGATAGAAGACGCACTACGGGCGGCCCCACCCACTGTTACGGCGAACGCGAAGATATATGCCTTCGAGGAAGACGGCCAGCGTGTGCTCGTCCGCGATGGCGATGGTCCATACACGTGCGTTGCGAGTGGAAGTAACTCTCTTCGAGTCGGCAAACCGGCGTTTCCCTATCCAGATCCCCTTTGCGCTGACCAAAACGCGTGGGCATATTTTTCCGCAGCGTGGGAGGAATCAAACCCATTGATTCCATCGAAGCCACTGCCGACTGTTCCAGGCATGGTTTGGATGCTGTCTGGAATGAACATTTCAGCCGGTGGCATTACTTATGGACAGGATGGCGACAGCGTAGTTGGCATTATGAACAACCTAGGTACGTCCGATGGTGATGAACATATTCAGATGTCTCCGCACATCATGATCCTGCCCTTGCCCGTCGATGCTCAAGAGGCAGAGATGCCTGTGACATTCGATCCGACCAACTCGGAGTCGACCTGGGTTATGGCTTCGGGAACCACGCTCGCACACGTTCACGTTCATTTCACCGAGACAACAAGAGACGCTCTGCTGCGGATATCAAGAAAGTAGCGCCACCCGGTTTCGTAGAGCACGCTTGCCATTCGCCGAAAAGCGGGCAACGCAGTAGTTACTTGATCACCTAATCGCCGAGCGCCTGATCCAGGTCGGCGATCAGGTCGTCGGCGGCCTCGATCCCTACCGACATACGGATGAGGCTGTCGGTAACGCCAGCGGCGGCCCGCGCCTCGGGCGGCATGCCGGCGTGCGAGGTGGTCGAGGGGCGGGTGACCAGCGATTCCACGCCACCCAGGCTGGGCGCCTCGATCGGTAGGCGAACCTTCCTCACGACCCGTTGCGCAGCCTCCACACCGCCGCTCACCTCGAAGCTGAGCATGCCACCGAAGCCGTCCATAAGGCGTCCGGCGCGTTGGTGATCGCGGTTGCTCTCCAGCCCCGGGTAGTTGACCGACGCGACGATCGGGTGTGCTTCGAGGAACTCGGCGATGCGTGCCGCGTTGTGGTTCTGCTGGCGCATCCGGACGGCGAGCGTCTTGACGCCCCGATGCAACAGGAAGCAGGCATGGGCGTCGAGCGATCCCCCCAGGTGGTTGGCCATGTGGTGTACGTCCTTGACCAGCTTGGCGCTGCCTATGACCGCCCCGGCGGCGAGGTCGGTGTGGCCGTTCAGGTACTTGGTGGCCGAGTGGAGCGACAGATCGAATCCCCATTCCGGCGGCCGGAAGTTGACCGGGCTGGCGAAGGTGTTGTCGATCATCGATACCAGGCCGCGGTCCTTGGCGAACGCTGCGATGGCCTCGAGCTCGCCCACCTGGATTAGCGGGTTGGTGATGGTCTCGGCGTAGATCGCCTTGGTCTCCGGGCGTACCAGGGCGCCCCACGAGTCGGGGTCGGTGCCGTTGAAGGTGTCGACAGTGATTCCCCAGCCGGGTAGATCGTCGAACACGAACGAGTGGGTGCCGCCGTAAAGGCAATCCTGCACGAGCAGATGGTCCCCCTGGCGCAGAACCGACAGCAGGGCGGTGGTGATGGCCGCCATCCCGCTGCTCGTCGCCAGCGCCGCCTCGGCGTTCTCGAGCGCCGCCAGCTTGGCGTGCAGGATGTCGTGGGTCGGCGTGTTGCTCATCCGGGCGTATCGGATGTCGTCGTATGAGCCGGCGCCCTGGTACTCGAACGTCGACGATTGGAAGATGGGCGGAACGATCGCGTCGCCGATGCGGGGCTCGGGCTCGCCTGCGTGGATGAGCTTGGTCTCGATGCTCGAGTTGGAGTCGGCCATGGGATCTCCTGATGGGCACCGTGCGGGCGCCGCTGACGCTCGCGCCTACTGTGCCCGATGACCGCCGAGTGCGCGAGCCGAATTCGTCCGTGCCAGCGCCGTGCGGCCCCGCACACGGGCATGGTATTTGTTTCGCACCTTCGAAACCCCAGGCTATCCGGGAGCGTCCTACAGGCAGCGGGTTTCGCCGAAGCACAACTCCCCAGGTTGGTAGCCATGCAAGACGCCCTGCAGGATCTCAAGTTCGCCGCGCGCTCACTCCTGCAGACCCCGGGGTTCGTGGTGGTGGCGGTGATGACCTTGGCGTTGGGCATCGGCGCCAACTCGGCCATCTTCAGCGTCGTCAACGGCGTGGTGCTCAAGCCGCTTCCTTATCAGGACCCAGAGCGGCTGGTATTCGTTACCACGGCGTTCCCGACGATGGGGTTCGACAAGTTCTGGATGTCGCAGCCGGAGTACCAGGAATACGCCGAGTGGGGTGAGGAGATCGTCGACCTCGGTGCCTACAACACCGGCGAGATCAGCATCACCGGCGGGCAATCGCCGGTGCGCGTGAGCTCTGCCACCGTGACGCGCTCATTCTTCACGGTGCTGACCTGACCCCACGGTTAGTACCACGTCTTATCTCAGTAACTCGGTGCTGACAAGGGGTTGTTGAGGCCGGCGAAGCGCAGCGCAGCCGGATTCAACAACAGCGCTTCCGGGGCCGGTGGTCGGTAGCCTAACGAG
>DASCOT010000110.1:0-4916 GCA_036012155.1 Acidobacteriota bacterium | reverse complement strand
CTCGTTAGGCTACCGACCACCGGCCCCGGAAGCGCTGTTGTTGAATCCGGCTGCGCTGCGCTTCGCCGGCCTCAACAACCCCTTGTCAGCACCGAGTTACTGAGATAAGACGTGGTACTAACCGTGGGGTCAGGTCAGCTCATCCACCATGTCGTGTCGGCACGTGGCGTCGGTACCGTGGCAGGGTCCTGCGCGCGGGCCGCTCCCACCGTTGCCATCTGGAGGGTCAGAAGCAACAGCAGGACCTTCCTCGGCATTCTTTCGGCAGCTCTCATCGCGTTTCTCTCGCTATGGTGGCGCGCAGGTCGGAGACTGGCTCGTGCCGTTCGGACAAAACTGAATCCATGCTCCCCGGCTCGCGTTCACCCGTAGGATAGCGGCTGATTCGTTCGTGTTTGACTGATCATTTTCGATCACAGGAGTTGTCTTGATTAGCAGACGATTGCTTGCCGCGTGTTGGGTTCTGTCCTGTCTCGCGATGGGCCCGGAGTCCCTCGCTCAGGAGTCAAAGCAGAACTACGAGATCATGAAGCTGATACGCCGCGAGAAAATGGATCTCATCCTGCCCGGCGCCATGCGAGACAACGACGTCGACATGTGGATCCATGTCGTACAGAGCGGCAACCGAGACCCCCTCGCCCTCGACTTGGGAGGATGGTTCGAATACCGAGCCTGGGAGCCATTCGGGTACCACATCTTCACGGATCGAGGCGGTAACAGGATCGAGCGAATCATCCTGGGTGGCGAGGATCAGGAAGGTCTCTATGACATCTCCGGTTCGGGTGGCGACCTACTGAGGCTGGTCGAGGAGCGTGACCCGGAGGTGATCGCCGTCAACATGTCGACGTCACTTCCTTTGGCGAACGGCCTGTCTCATACCGCATACATGAGCCTGACCTCAGCATTGGGTGAGAAATACGCCGACAGGCTGATCTCTGCAGAACAGGTGATCACCGACTTTCGCGTACGACGAGTGCAAAGGGAGATCGTCGCTTTCGCAAACGCGCTGGAGATTCAGCGACAAATCATGGAGGCGGCTCTGCGGCGGATCAGACCCGGCGTCACCACGCCGGAGGAGATCGGATGGTGGGCCTCAGATCAGCTGCTGGAACAGGGAATCGGCCCCTCCTATCAGGCCGCAACGCTGTTTCTGCCCTACATGCCAGGAGGAGCGCGAGACGGAGTCTATCAGCGCGGCGCGTTCATATCCTGGGACATGGGTATCGGCTACCTGAACTTCGGTACCGACATCAAGCGAAACGCCTACATCCTGCGCGACGGCGAGACCGACCTGCCCGACGGGCTCGAGCTTGCCTGGAAACGTGGCATGGAGGCGCGCCAGATTCTGCGGGAAACGTTCAGTGCAGGGAGGACTGCCGGAGAATCTCTCGACGCAATGGTCGCGGCCCTGGAGCAGGCCGGCTACGTCTACACACCCTCCGACGATCGGACCTCGCAATACAGAGACCTGGTGGCCGAGCTCGGAGATGACGACCGGTCGGGGTTCTCGATCGATTTCCACGCCACCGGAAATACCAGCGTCGGCGATGCTACGGCTGGCCCGTCGATCGCGCCGTGGCGCTCGACGACCGCCCACATCGAGGTGCAGCCGAACTACATCTTCTCGCTGGAGTTCGAGCTCAACACGTGGGTTCCGGAGTGGAATCGGCGCATCGGCATCAACTTCGAGGACAACGCGATCGTCACGAACCTCGGTGTCGAGTACCTGAGCCCCATCAACGAACAGATCATCATTATCCGCTAGCTCCACGGCCACCGGCTCTCGAGCCGAGCCACACCGCCTCCGCCGCGTCCACGTTACTCCCCGCCCTTCAATAGCTTGTCCAGCTCGGCAAAGGGGTTTTGGGTGACGGTGGATCGCTCACCTGAACTCCGTCCCGGACCGGAGGCTTCCGCCACGGCACGCCGAGAGTGCTCGTTGTCGTGGCACCAGTAGCAGAGCAGCTCCCAGTTGCTGCCGTCCGGTGGGTTGTTGGTATGGTCGTGGTCCTTGTGGTGGACGGTCAGCTCGCTGAGGTTCTTGCTGTTGAAATCGCGCCCACAGCTGCCACAAACCCACGGCAACAGCTTTAACGCTCGGCCTCGGTAGCTCTTGTCCCACTCGGCGCGAGCACGACGCCCCTCGGCAACAATCCGATCGGCTCGACTCCGGTCTGACGGTTCGCGCGGTGCCACGGATAATGATCCTGGTCTCGAGTAGGTCGCGACAAGCTTGCCACATGAGCTCGCCGCAGTGAGCGAGGACACCGCGCTCCAGCCTACCGAACTGCGACACTGGCCCCTCCGCTCTTCCGGGCTGCTCGTCGAATCTAGTACGCTCCGGCGCTAGGCCCGGGCACAGTCCCACCCTACCCTCGGAGCACCGTGGAACCTGACACTCGACTAGGCCCCCATGAGAGGCTTGCGGCGCTTGCCGCAGGCAACATGGGCGCAGTGTTACGGCACCGATTGCGTCTGGTGGCGCTCGCCTGCACCACCGCCGTCGGACTCGCTGCCTCCGGTGCAGCGGCGACACCCGCGGCTCAGAGTCCTCAGCAGATCTATGACCGCGCCGTCGATGACTTCGGGGCCGGCCGGTTGAGCGAGTCGGCGGCCGGCTTCGACCGACTAGCCGAGCTGCTTCCCGACTACGCACCGCAGCTCTGGCAGCGGGGCATAGCTCTCTACTACGTGGGCCGTTACCAGGACTGCCGCGAGCAATTCGAGTCGCACCGTACCGTCAATCCGAACGACGTAGAGAACGCCGCCTGGCACTTCCTCTGCGTCGCTCGAGCCGAGACCCCGGAGGCGGCGCGTGCGGCGCTGCTACCGGTGGGACCCGACCGACGGGAGCCGATGACGGAGATCTACGGGATGTTTCGCGGCGACATCTCGCCGGAGCAGGTGCTTGCGGCCGCCATCGACCGACCATCGACTCTGTTTTACGCCCACCTCTATGTGGGCCTGTACCTGGAGGGGTCCGGACGCGATGAAGCGACGCTCGAGCACCTTGCCGCCGCCGCCGATCAGCGTTATGCCGGGATCGGCGGCTACATGCATATGGTGGCGCGCGCCGCGTGTTCGGCTCACGCGGATCGCAGACCGGCAACGGGGGGCGATCCGCGGAGCCCGTGTTGAGTCAGACCCCGCTATGGACGCAGGTGCTCCAGGAAATAGTCCTTCACCGCGTCACGCCAGTACCGCTCGCTGGCTCCCGATAACCGGTGGCTCTGCTCGGACAGGATAACCAGATCGTACTTCTTGCGCGCCCTGGTAAGGGCCTCGACCATCCGCATGGTGTGTGCGAACGGCGTATTGACGTCGCTGGTGCCGATCGTCAGCAGGAGCTTCCCCTCGAGGTTTTTCGCCAGGCGGAGGTTCGAGGCGTAGTCCCAGACCTCCCGGTTGTCCTGCGGTAGTCCGAGATAGGGCTCGCAGGGCTCCGGCGACGCCGCCAGATCCACGACCGGCGACGACGACACCCCGACGTGAAAGATCTCCGGCGCTGTAAGCATCGCCCGCAGGGTGAAGTAGTCACCCCAAGAGTAGCCATGCACGCCGACGCGCCCCGTGTCGATATAGGATCGACGCTCCGCCAGCTGGCGCAACGCGGCGACGTGATCGGGTATCTCGTGGCGCCCGATGTTCTGGTAGACAGCGTCTTGGAAGACCTTGCCGCGCAAGGGTGTGCCGCGTGCATCGACGATGAAGGTGACATAGCCGAGCTGTGCCATCGCCTGGGCCAGTACACCTCGCCTGTTGCCGGTGAATGTCCGCGGCACGACGGAGCTCTGTGAGCCGGCATAGAGGAAATCGATGATCGGATAGCTACCGCCCGGATCGAAGTCGTGCGGCTTGTACAGGAGTCCCCACAGGTCGGTCACACCGTCGGCCGCCTTGACGACGAATTCCTCCGGTGGTGCCCAACGCAACGCCTCGAGAGCACCTGCAGCAAGTCTCCGTCTGCCCGCCTCAATTCCGTCACCGGAGGCCTGCTGGCAGAAGAATGTGTATCGACAAAATAGGCGTCAGTAGGAGCAAACTCGACCTGATGCTGGCCGGCGCCCTCCGTCAACCGACGCCAGCCGCCGCCATCGAAGTCGACTCGATAGAGATGGGCGTCATAGGGGCGATCAGGCTCCGCCTGCGCCATCAGGTAGATCCAGCCGGCTTCCGCGTCGACCGCTACCACCCTGCTCACGGGGAACGCGCCTTGGGTGAGACGCCGTACGAGGGTGCCGTCGATCTCGTACAAATAGAGATGCGTCCAGCCGTCGCGCTCCGACAGCCAGAGGAAGCGTCCATCGTCGAGCAGCGTCAGGAAGTCGTCGGCCACGCCGTAGAAGCGAAGCCCCTCGACGTAGGTCTCCTGCTGCTCTGACACGACGACTCGACTCGCCCCCGTGTCCGGGTCGGCAGCCATCAGGTCCATCCGCTTCATCAGGCGATCCAGCCGAAGGAAGAAGACCTCGTTGCCGGTTGGACCCCAGCCAATCAAATGGAAGATCTGATCCGGCTCATCACCAACATCGATCTCGGTCCGCCGCTTCGAATGGATGTCGACCACGAGCAATCGATTCTGCGGCTGACTGCCACCCGCGATGGGATAGAGATGCCACTCCACCTCCTCCTGGCCGGGCTTGAGCCAATGAACGACGGGCATGCGGTGTGCACCGCGAGAATCAACCCGACGCGTCAGGATCTTGTTGCCATCGGGCGACCACTTGGTGTCCCAGGTGCTCCAAGCGTCGAGCTCCTCGCCGTCGCTGGTGAGCTGGGCCAACCTCCCATCCTCGGTGGAGCGCAGCCAGAGGTTGTGGTCTGCGGTCATCGGCTCGAGTGGCCTTTCGTTGCGCGACAGCCAGATCACGCGCAGCGTCGATGGCGACAGGGTTACGGTGAAGGTCGTACACGTG
>DASCOT010000109.1:0-11314 GCA_036012155.1 Acidobacteriota bacterium | reverse complement strand
CAGGACGTCTTGCTTCCAGCGAAAGGCGGCGAAGTTCTGGCCGGCGCCGAACTGCGAGTCCCCCGTTTGCACGTTCACGAAGCCGACGTTGCCGCCACCAAGCTTCCCCGTCAGCTTGCCTCCGAATCGAATGGGGACCGGCTGCCCTTCTGGTCCTAAGCCGATGCGTCGAGAGAAGAACAGCAGTGCCAGCGGCGGTTGCCGCTGGAACCCGCCACCGTCGCTGTCCCCCGAGCTGCGCCGTGCCAGGGTGCCGAAGGTGAAGCTGTTGGCGGCCTCGAGAAAGAACTCGCGTTGCTCGGGAAAGAACAGAGAGAACCGCGTCAGGTTGACCTGTTGGGTGTCGGCCTCGACCTCGGCGAAATCGGTGTTCGCCGTCAGGTTGGCGGTGAGGCTGGGGGTCAGCTGCACCTTGAAGACCTCGATTCCGATATCCCCCTTACCCTCGGAGATCGGGTCGTCACGCTGCTGGAAGGAGTCGTAGCCGCCGGTCACGAACGGCTTGAGACGGAACCGATCGGTGAGCGACAGGTTCTGCAGGCCGACAAGGTTTCCGTACTGTGAGACGGCGCGCCAATCGTAGTCGCGGCTGGTGTTGTTCCAGATGATGCGCTCCTTGGTGCGTATCACCTCGCGCTCGAACTCGATACCCCAAACATTGCTGCCGATGGGATACCGGAGGGCAGCGAACGGGATGGCGAGCTCGGCCTCCCAGCCGCGCTCGGTGATGCTCGCCGCCGCCTCCCACGTCTCGTCCCAGTTCATGTTGAACTGGCTCTCATCACGCAGAGTGAAGTCGAACTTGGTACCGAGCGCGTTGACCACGAAACCGAAAGCGTTGCGATGGTCGTGAAACGTGTCCAGGTAGACCACTACCCAATCGTCGGCCGACGGGTACTCGTCGCGGCGCATCTCCGTGGCAACGATCTTCTCGGGTTCATCGTCGTAGTTGATCCAGCCGACGTAGAGCGTGTCCTCGTCGTACATGACGCGCACTTCGGTCCGCATCGTCGGCGTCGATCCGACGACCGGCTCCTTCTGCACGAAGTCGCTCACCACGTCCGCCAACACCCACGCCGCGTCGTCGATCCGCCCATCCAGGACGGGGGGTGTATCCGTCCGCGTCGCCGCGGCGCGCTTGCCTTCGAGAGGAAGGTCGAAAGGCACGATCGAGGTATCGCCGGATGCGTCGAGCGCTACCGAGCCCATCGAGTCGTCGGCCCGCAAAGGCAGCGCTGCCCCATTCGCCAGGGGCGCCCCGCGCTCGACGCTCAGCGGAAGGCGGCCGTTGGCGCCGTCCGACTGCAGCAGGCCCGTGGAGTCAGTCCGATCGGGGCTCGCCACCGTCGGGCCATCCGGCGGCCCGGCCGGTTCGGTCGGTAACGGCATGGGCACCGACTCACCAGGGCGAACCATGCGCACCGGAATACTCCGCCGCGGACTCGGGGAAATGTCGCTCCCGGACTCGCCGGGGCGAACCAGACGCACCGGAATCTGGGGTCGGCGCCGGTCCTGCTGGCGGCGCTCTTGGCCGTCCACGACGGCTGGACCGGCAACCACGGCCGCGACGGCGGCGAGGGTCAACACCCTGTTGATGGCTCGGCCAATCCCGGCCGGCGAGTCAGGGGTTGCAGTTGCTCGGGACACCGGCTCGTTACTCGTCGATCGAGGAACCCCGGACAGGATCGGTCGGCTGCCGGGGCAGGACGTGCCCAATCTAACAGAGCACGGGCGTCGACAGCCGCTCGCTCTGTCCGTTGCTGTCCCCACGCCGGTCAACCGCGGACATGGGGTACCGCACGGTCGAAGTGGGGCGTAGCTGGATGCCCGAAGCGGCTAACGATAGGCTTGCCGCACATGGGATCGAACGACGGTAGCAAGAAGCGACAGGTAGGCCGCGACGAGCTCGATCGCGTCGTCCGCGAGCACCACCTCTGGCTGGAGTCCGATCACACCGAGGGAACACGCGCATCGCTCAAACGAACCGACCTGTCGAGCGCCGATCTCGCGGGAGCCGATCTGTCGCGCAGCGATCTGTCCGGTGCGCAGCTTACTCGCGCCAACCTCTCCGGCTGCAATCTTACGGCAGCCAACCTGCTACGGGCCGACGTTTCCTGGCCGATCTATCTGCCGCCAACCTCTCGCGCGCCGACCTCTCCAACGCCGACCTGTCCGATGCCATGATCTCGTTAAGCGATGTCGCCGGCGCCCACCTCAAGGGCGTCGTCCTTGCGCGTACCGTGATCGTCAGCGTGGACCTCGGCGTAGCTCGAGGCCTGGAGGACATCGAGCACCTGGCGCCCTCGAGCCTTTCCACCGATACCTTGACGCGCTCGCGTGGAGGTATCGCGGCAGCCTTTCTCAGGGGCTGCGGCCTAACCGATATCGATATCGAGGCCGCCAACCTGTCGCGGCCCGGTATTCCCTCCGAGGAGGTTACCGAGATCGCCTACAACATCATCAACCTCAAGACGGCGCGGCCGCTTGCCACCGGCGGGGTCTTCATCTCGTATGCGCCCGACGACTCGGAGTTCGTCGACGCAGTTGCGAGCCACTTGGACGCCCGGGGCGTACGCTACTGGCGCAATGCTCGCGGCTTGAAGCCCCTCCGAGCGGAGCGACAAACGCAACGCTGGGTGCGAGCGCACGACTGCGTGCTCCTGGTGCTGTCGAAGCACTCGGTCAACAACGACTGGGTGGAACGGGAGGTTGCCGAGGCCAACAAGTTGAGCCGCTCGCGCGACACGGACGTGCTCTGCCCGATAGCGCTCGACGAGGCTTGGAAGACCTGCGATTGGCCGGGTCCTATCCTGCGCCGAATGAAGGACCACGAAGTGCTCGACTTCTCGGATTGGCGAGACCCCGCCGAGTTCTCACCAAGCTGTGAGCGCTTGATCGACGCGTTGCCGATCTTCCAGGCTGCCTCTCGGGAGGAGGGCCATCTTTCGGCCGACCGGCGCCCCGACCCCGACGCGACTCGCTCGTAGGTCAGGACGACCGCTTGGGCATGCTGCACGGCTCCTCCCACCGCAGGCGATCGCTAGCGGGACACCTCACGCTCGAAGATCACCCGTCCGTCGAGAACCGTCATATCGACCTCCACCTGGTGGAGCTCTGTCTCCGGCACCTCGAAGAGGTTTCGCTCGAGCACCACCAGGTCGGCGAGCTTGCCGACGACAATCGAGCCGCGCGTGTCCTCCTGCGACCAAAGGTAAGCACCCGAGATGGTGTAGGCGGCAATCGCCTGACCCAGGGTCAGTCGCTCCTCGGGTCCCCAGGCCTCGTCTGGATATCCAGCAGCATCGCGACCGCCGATGTTGCGGCGCGTCACGGCCGACTCGAGCCCTTCCATCGGCACGATGGGCGACACCCCCCAATCGGTTCCCCACACCAGCCGGGCACCGCTGCCCAGCAACCCTTTGTAGGCATAGAGCTGGTGCGCCCGCTCAACGCCCAGCGAAGGAACTCCGAACGCCGTGTTCCACGCGTCATTCCTTCCCCAGTGCGGAGTCATATTGGCGGCCACGCCGAGCTCCTGGAAGCGCGCCACGTCGGCCGGGTCAACCAGTGCGATGTGGGTAATCGTGTGCCGTGGTCCGGTGGGTCCGTTGGCGGCTCGCGCCGCGGCAAACCCGTCCAGAGCCCGCCGCACGGCCCGATCGCCGATCGCGTGAATCAGAACCTGGAACCCCTCACGATCGAGCCGAGTCAGGAGCCGTGCCAAGCGAGTGGGCTCGACAAACACCTCGCCAAGCTCGCCGGGCTGTCCTTCATACGAGCGCAACATCCCCGCCGTCTCACGGCGCAGATTTCCATCCAAGAAGATCTTGACGCATGTCGCCCGTGAGATTCCGGACGCCGACCGATCTCGGCGAGCAAGAAACTCTGTGACCTGATCCTCATCATCCATCTCCAAGCGGAATCGCTGGCAATGTGTGGTGCGCACAGTGAGCTCGCCGGCCTCCGAGAGCTTGGAGAAGTCAGCTTCACTCTGCGCCGAGGACGACGCGTTGGTGATCGCGGTGATGCCGTTGCGACTCATCAGGCGTAGCGCTGCGCGATAGCCGTCGAGTCGGACGCGCTCACTGGGCTCGGGAACCTGCCGCAGCACCATGGCGAGGGCGGCGCCGAACAGCACCCCGGTGGGCTCGCCATTGCCGCCGCGCCCGATACGTCCGTTCGGCGGATCGGGCGTCGCCGCGGTGATCCCGACCGCCTCGAGGGCACGTGAGTTCACCCAGATGGATTGGCCGCTGGCACTCCGCAAGGCGGCTGGTCGATCGCTCACAGCGCTATCGAGCAGTTGGCGGCTGGGCGAGCCGTCCGGGCCAAAGGCCTCCTCTTCCCAGCCGCCACCCTGAAGCCAAGCGTACTGCGGATGGGTCGCAGCGTAGCGTTCGATCTGGGTGATGACCTCGGCGGCTTCGACCACCCCCTGAAGATCGATCTGTTGCAGACGCATCCCGGTCCCAGGGTGCAGATGTGAGTCCTGAAACCCCGGTAGCAACATCCGGCCGCCAAGATCGACAATCCTCGTATCCGGTCCGACGAACGGTTCCACTCCAGCGTCATCGCCGACGTAGACGATCTTGTTCCCGTCGACTGCAACCGCCGAGCTCCAGCTCCGGGCGGCGTCCACTCGATACACCGCACCGCCGCGGAAGACGAGCTCAGCGGTCTCCGGCAATCGAGCCGCGGGAGTCGTCGCGCACACGGCGGCGATTGCGGCCCGCATGACGCCCCGGCCGTTCCTCACCTCATCTCTCCGTTTCCTCCAGGATTGACTCTCCATGCCGCCGCGGGGCGAATGCAGCCGCGAGGGTAGACGCGACGCGCTGCAACGGAAGACGGCTACAGGCAGGCCGATCATCGCCGTCCAGAAAACTCAACACCACCGGGAAACCCCGTCCGGAAAGCGTTGAGAACGGTGTCACCTCATCGGCGATTCGCCAGCGGCCGGCCCCACCCTCCGCTGCCTCGAGCTCGAGCACCGCCTCGTCTAATGGCGCGAAACCATAGTAGTAGCCGTTCTTGCTGCCGCTGAAGCTCAGGCCAGGGGGCCGCCACGCGTCGGGCGTGTCGGCCCACATGTATCCCGGGTAGCAGAGATCATAGTGGTAGCCATGATCCGTCTCGATCGACACTAGCTGCAGGCGATCGTGGTCTCTCCGATTACGGACTTGGGGCAGCAACGGGATACGCTCCCCGAAGGGCGCATTGAATGCCGGAACGCGTAGTGCCAGCTCCTCGCTTCCTACGACGACGTCTCGAGGAAGGTGAAAGTGAGTGAACCTCCGATGCAACTCGTGCCGCTCAATCGCCCCTGACTCTACGAGCTCCAGCGATCGGGCAAGCACGCCGAGCCCCTCCCCGATCGCTGGATCATCGTCGCCGCCGTCGTCGATAAGCTGGCGCGTCCTCTCGAAACAGCGCTCGTAGATTTCCTGAATATCGACTTGCTGGCCTTGCAGGCGATCCATCAAGAGCGTGAGTCCCTGAAAGAGGACCTGGCCGGCCGCACCACCCCATCCCCAGAAGTCTCCTATCTCTGCTGCCTGGATGATCGTCCGCCGTTCGGCTAGCGCGAACTGCGGGTCCACGAGGGTGAAGATCGACAACACGCCATCGACGTCCAGGTGGTTGTTGATCGCCAGGTCCCAACGATCCGTATCGTGTCGCTCCGCGAACCTCATGCAACATCCCGTCGAGGTATCGGCCTTGAAGTCCGCCGGTGTCTTGTTGGGCACCCAGTGACTGAGCTCGATGTCCACTCCGTCGCGGAAAGTGCTGTCCGAGTCGCCGTCCGCAAAGATCGTCTTGCGGCTCACAGGACGCTGGTGCGTACTGCCGATGATGTAGAACCGAGGGCCTGCCATCTCCGCGCGCTCACCTACACCTTGCGCGCTCACGCGACATCAGCGTTCCGGCGCCAATGCCATGCTTCTCGAGCACCTTCATCAGGTCTACCAGCACCTCGTCCCGCTTCGCTTCCCACTGCTCCACAGACCGCCCTTCGGCTTGCTCCTCGCAGCCATCGATGAGCCTCCGACTCATTTCGTCGGACCATTCCGGGAACCGGAGATCCGTCCACGGGAGCTCCTCGGTGGGATCGAAGTGATCGAGAAAATGGCGCATGCCGCCTTCTCCGCCGGCAAGATGATAGGTCAGGAACGGGCCCATGAAGGCGTACCGCAGGCCGGCAGAAAACACCAGCGAATCGTCGATCTCGCTGGTGGTCGCGACGTCCTTGTGGATCAGGTGCAAGGCTTCCCGCCAGAGAGCCTCCTGTAGCCGGTCGCACAGGTACCCGTCGATCTCGCGCTTCAGCCGCAGCACATACATGCCGATGGATTCGTAGAAGGCAGCGGCGCGCTGCATCGTATGATCCGACGTCTGCTCGCCGGGAACGATCTCGACGAGCGGCAGAAGGTAGACCGGATTGAACGGGTGGCCGATGAGCAAGCGCTCCGGATGAGAGCAGGCAGCCTGCAGGCGCGTAGGCAGAAATCCGGACGACGAAGAGGCCACGACAACGCCAGAATCCGCCACCGCGTCGATCTTCGCGAGCAGCGCGATCTTGAGATCCTCCCGCTCCGGGGCTGCCTCCTGTATCCAGTCGGCCTGCTGCGCCATGTCTTCGACATCTGGCGTGAAGCTGAGAGTGCCGCGCTCTACCTGCTCGCGGTCCATGAGTTTCAACATCGACGGCCAGGCATTGTCGACGCTGGAACGAAATCGCTTCTCTGTTGCCGCTACCGGGTCGTAGGCCACCACATCCAACCCTCGCGCCAGCGCACGAGCGGCCCAGCCCGCCCCGATCAACCCGGCGCCGGCGATGCCGACGGTCTGTATCCGGCTCACTTCGTCCCTCCGAGCCGCGCGCTCACCCGTCGCGCGGCTCGAGACCCAGGATAGCTCGCGCCTCATCGGGCGACGCGATCTTCGCGCCGATCAGCTCGACGATCTGGACCGCGCGCTCGGTGAGTGAGCCGTTCGAGGCGTAGACGCCCTTCTCCAGGTAGAGATTGTCTTCCAATCCGACGCGCACGTGACCTCCCAGCACGACTGCCTGGGCGACCATCGGCATCTCCCAGCGGCCGATACCGAAGCCGGCCCAGACGCAGTCGTCAGGCAGCTCGCTCACCATGTAGGCCATGGTCTGGGTGTTCACCGGCGCCCCCCAAGGGATCCCGAGGCACAGTTGAAACAGAGGCGGATCGTCGATCAGGCCCTCGGCACACAGCTGCTTGGCGAACCAGAGGTTCCCTGAATCGAAGATCTCCATCTCGGGCTTCACGCCATAGGAGCGGATCAGCTCAGCCTGCTGCCGGAGCTGGATCGGCGTCTGGATGACCACCGAGTGACTATCGCCGAAGTTGAGCGACCCACAGTCGAGTGTGCAGATCTCCGGCCGCAGCTCGGCGACGTGCAGCAGCCGCTCAACCGGCCCGACGAGATCGGTGAACTCCTCGTCGAAGTTCCTGGGCCGGTCACCGTCCCCGATCATCAAATCGCCGCCCATACCGGCGGTCAGATTGATGATGACGTCGTTGTTCTTGGCTCGTATGCGCTCCACCACCTGGCGGTACAGGTGCACATCGCGAGCCCCCCTGCCGGTCTCCACATCGCGTACGTGGCAGTGCACGACCGCCGCGCCCGCCTCGGCGGCTTGTAGCGCGGCATCCCCGATCTGCTCTGGAGTGACCGGAATGTCCGGATGCTTGTCGACTGTATCGCCGGCTCCGGTGACGGCGCAGGTAACGATGATTCTGGAGTTCATGGTGTCGGCCGGACCTCATGCTGAGTGTTTCGCCGTTGTGTACGTACCGAATCTAGCGCATCCGCGACTGCCACGGCGAGCGACCCGCTGCTCGTCCGCCGCCTGGCACCCAGGGTAGGCGTCCGCAAGGCCCCAACTCCGGTCTGATGCCGGCATCACAACAATGTGGCCCGAGCGCTCCGCGCAGCGTAGAGTAGGTGCCAGCGCCTACGAATAGTCGTCCCCGGAAGATCGAGAATGGCCATGAACCCAGTTTCCAGAAGCATCGCCTCGGTAGTGATCACCATCATCGCCGCCTTCGCCGCGGCGCCTGGCATCGCCGGCACGCTCACACAGCAGAAGTTTCAGGAGCAACAGCAACGACTGCAGCGCGCCCGGGACCACATCGACCAGGGTGAGCCCAGAGAAGCACTCGACGTGCTCGAGGACGTGATAGATGAGGACGACAGGTTGTGGGTGGCATACTACCTGAAGGGCATGGCGCACGGTCAAATGGGTGACGAGGATGATGCCCTGGAAGCGTTTCTAGCGGCCGACGAACGGCAGCCCGGAGTGGCCGAGGTCTACCTCATGGCCGGCATCGCCGCCTTCGGCGTGGGCGAGTATGAGACCTGCTGGGAGATGACGATCTTGGCGCACCAGGCGGGCCAGGACATGAGCAAGGAGATCGAGCAACTCAGCGAGGTCATTGACCCGCCGGACAATCTCGAGGAGCGCCTGAACGCGCCGCGCGTGATCGTCGGTCCCATGGATACGCGAATCACCGAAAACAACAGCGCGATGGAGTCAGTGCTCATGCAGATCCAGGGGGAGTTGGCCGTCGTGCAGCAGCAATTCGAGAAGGCGCTGCGCGACTCGCCCAACTTCGGTCTCGTACGCCTGCAAGAGCTTGCTTACTATGTCGTCGTGATGAGTATCGAGGACTACGGCGGCGCGGTCGGCGGCTCGTTGAGCAGCGGACGCCCAGGCGATGTCCAGGGCGGAGCGGTGGGTGTCGCGCCGGGAGTGACCACGGACCTGAACGTGGGGGCGGCTCCGGGAGCGGCAGGAGGTTCGATCGTAGCTTCGGAGGGTCGGGACAACGCTCAGGGGCGGCCAACCGGAGGTAGTGAGCTCACGGGCGTCATCCATCTGGTTGACCGGAGGTCCAGCGACGTCGCCTTCTCGTTGCCCTTCACGTTGCCCAATCTCACCTCCATCGGCGATCTGTCTCGAGACGTGCGCCGGCGCGTCGCCCTGCTAGAGAACTGGGCGATCGAGAACCACAAACGCTAGCAGGGCTTCCGGTGCCTAGTCGGTAGGACCCGCGCCGCAATCGTAGCGTCTGGTTGCCCGCGTCGATCATTACAGTGCCAGCTGCGCACCATGCGTCGGAGACCATGTCGGCGTTCTCGTCGTGACGGCGCCCGACGGGCCGGTGATGCGAGCTCGTTTCGCCAACGTCGTAGTCCAAGAGACCGCGTCAATCTGGCACGGAATTCCTGCAATGGAAAACGCGCGCAAGGCGACGTAGAGTGGCGGAGCTTCGGCTATTCCATGTCAGGACGGGATGAACAATCATGCAACGAGTTTCCAAGACAATCGCTTCGCTCGGCATCGCTCTTGTGGCGGCCATCGCAACGCCAGCCACCGGTGCCATACCGCGAGCTCCACAGGACGGTCAGGAGCTGGAACAACAAATCAAGCGGGCCCAGGAGTACATCGACCAGGGCGAGCCGGAATACGCGCTGGACGTGCTCGAGAACGTCATCGATGCGGACGACTCACAGTGGATCGCCCACTACTTGAAGGGCATGGCACACGGGCAGCAAGGTGACGAGAAGGCCGCGCTGGAGTCGTTCCTGGACGCCGATGCGCGACAACCCGGGGTTCCCGACGTGTACTTCATGGCCGGGATCGCATCGTTCGGCGTCGGCGACTACGAGACCTGCTGGGAGCAGACGATCCTTGCGCATCAGGCGGGCCGCGATATGAGTAAGGAGATCGAGCAGCTCAGGGAAGTTGCCGACCCCCCGGACGATCTAGAGGAGCGCATCAATGCGCCGCGCGTCCTGGTGGGTCCGATGGACACCAGCGTCACAGAACAGAACGGCGCAATGGAATCGGCGCTCTTGCAGGTTCGGGTACAGCTGGGTGTCGTGCAGCAACAGGTGGCGCGGGCCCTGCGTGATTCGCCCAACTTCGGCCTCGTTCGCGCTCGGCAGATCGCCGACTACATGGTCGTGGTGAACGTCGCCGACTATGGCGGTGCGGCCAGCTCGTCGCTAGAAAACCGTGTCGGCGACGTGAATACGGACTCCGCGCGTCGCGACGGGATACGCCCCGGGGCAGGCAGGAATTCGCTGACGGGTCTGATCGAGTTGGTGGATGCGAAGACCAACGACATAGCCTTCTCCCTGCCAATGACCTTGACCGACATCACCTCGATCGGCGACCTGGCGCGTGACCTTCGACGTCGTGTCGAGCTGCTGGAAAACTGGGCCCGCGAGAACCGGGAAAGCTAGCCGCTCTGTCCGGCTAGCTATGGGTAGGTGGCCTCAACCCGCCTCGTCCGAAGCGTTCGCGCCTTGTCCCAGCCGGGACTCGACAGCCTCCAGCCGGCGCTCGATCGCCTCGAGCTTGTGCAAGATCAGCACATGAGTCTTCTTGGCATCGATGCCAACAGGGCTCGCCGCGCTGTCGATCAGTCCTGCGATACGCTCATAGTCGTCGTTCGGAATTTCCATCGGATCTCCGATTCGTCAGAAACTGCCTTCCCTCAGGAGGAGCTCATGAGTGAGCTAGCGCGTCGAGATTGCGACGCGTGCAAGCTCGGCGCCCCGCTCGTGACCGATGCGGAAGCAGCCGAGCTGCGCCAACAAATACCCGCATGGCAGCTAGTCGAGACCGATGGTATCAAGCAACTTACGCGCACGTTCCAGTTCAGCAACTTCGCCGCCGCGCTAGCGTTCACCCGCGAGATCGGCGCGATCGCCGAGGAAGCGAACCACCATCCCAGGCTGGTAACCGAATGGGGTCGGGTCGGGGTAACGTGGTGGACTCATAAGATCCGCGGGCTGCACGTCAACGACTTCATCATGGCCGCGCGGGTGGACGCCATCGCCGAATGAGCCTCACGGTGCTCTTCCTTTGCACCGGCAACTCGTGCCGCAGCCAGATGGCGGAAGGCTGGGCGCGCCACCTCAGACCCGATGATCTCGAGCCTTACTCGGCCGGCACCCGGCCGCAGCGACTCGATCTCGACGCCGTGCTGGTCATGCGTGAGGCAGGGGTGGACATCTCGTCGTGCCGCCCCAAACACGTCGATGAGCTGGAGTCGGTCGACTTCGACGTTGTGGTCACCGTCTGCGACCACGCCGACGAGCAATGCCCGGTATTTCCGGCATCGACGATCGTTCGGCACAGCGGCTTCGATGATCCGCCGAAACTGGCTGCCGGTGCGTCGCGGCAGGAAGCCCTGCAACATTACCGGCGGGTTCGCGACGAGATTCGTGAGCTCGTGGCGAACTTGGATGAGGGCCCTTCCAAAGCACG
>DASCOT010000108.1:0-24585 GCA_036012155.1 Acidobacteriota bacterium | reverse complement strand
CCTCACAGCACGAATTGACCGCCGCTTCCAGGCTGTCGACCAGACTCTCGACCTCCGCGGAGGTCGACGAATAGCCGAAGTTGACGACCCGGAATCCCGCCCTGCGGAGCCGCAGGCTCAATACAGACATCGAGGCCGGTGTGCGCCCCAGGCCGTGGACGAGGACCACGGTCTCCGCATCAGCCGGTGGGGTTGGCGCGCAAGCAGCAAGAAGAGCGCCGAGCAAGCCACCTACGATCGTCACGAATAGCTTCACTCGCCTACTACTCCGGCATCTGCGCCACGATGAACGCCCAGCCTACGTTGCCGCGCTCGGCCATCTCCACCCAGAAACCCAGACCATCAAGCGTTCGCTCCACAAGCTCGCCACCAACCTTCGCCTCGAGCTCCTCACGCGTCGCGATTGCCTGCTCTCGCACCCACGCATAGCTGGCGGAGACGTGTTCGGACCAATCTTCGACGCGGCGGATCTTGAAACCCAGAGGAAGCAGCTCGGCCAAATAGCGTTCGGTGTCCCACATCTCAGGCGTGCGAACGCGCTCATAGAGTCGATCACGGTCCCGCGTCTCAAGATCGCGAGGGGCGAGAATATCTGTAAAGTCCAGTACACCGCCTGGCTTCAGGACCCGGCTCACCTCCTCGAGAATTCGACGCTTGTCAGCGCCATACATCAGTGAATCCTGACTCCAGACGACGTCGAACGATCCGGCCGCGTACGGAAGCTCATGGAAATCACCGTGGTCGAACGAGACCAAGCCCTGGAGCCCGCGGGCTTCCGTTTGCCTTGTCGCCTCCTCGATCTCGACCGTGCTGACGTTCAGACCCGTTACCGGGCACCCGAACTCTGAGGCGAGAAACCGCGCCGGGCCGCCGTAGCCGCTGCCGAGATCAAGCACGCATGCACCCTCGTGCAAGGGTGCATGCCGGGCCATCAACTCGGTGGCGTGCTCGGTGGCATCACGCCCAAAGCACCCCGCCTGCCTGGGGACACCGAGGTGAAGGTTCTCTCCCCAAGTCGTTCGGTAGATCGTGTCGGCGGGTCCGTCATAGAAGTCCCTTACTCGAGCCGTCGCCTCATCCCGCTTCTTCTTGTCCATTACTCGAGCTCGCGATCTGGACTAGACATATTCCCGAAGGGCTTCTTCTAAGCCTAACGCGCTACATCTCCCGGACCTCGTAGACTCTGATGCTCGCGATATAGGGATTCTCTCGAGCGATCTTCTCGGCCTCATCAAGACTCTCGGCCTCGATGATCGAGCAGCCGGTGATGGACTCCATATCCCATGGGAGCTCCGCTGTTCCAGAGGCGGAGATCTCTCGCCCGCCGCTGAACCCGAGGTTGTCGACCGTCCTGTCGGCGATCGACTCGAACCAGGCGCCCCACACCTTCATGATCTCTGGAGTGGGCATCTCGAATCCGTAATGAAGCATCACAAACTTCTTCACTTCTCTCTCCCTGTGATCGGAACCAGATTGCTCGTGAGCATCATTCCACCAGCCACTAGAAGCCATCGACTACGCCGACCTTGAACACGGCGTCGGTCTTGGGGCCGGCAGCTAGAGCGCATCCAGCCCCCCGGCGTGCAAGGCTGCCGGCAGCGGTATGAAAGCGAATGCACCGACCCGCGACGCACTCAGATCCCCGCATACCACGACCACCCACTTTGCAGGGGTCCTCGGCCGCCAAGATCGTCAAACCGATCGGTGACGACGATCCGCTGCAGGAACTTCATGCTCTTGTAGCCCATTTGCGTTTCCACGCGCAGGCGCACCGGTGCTCCATGCGGAACGGGAAGTTCGCGGCCGTTCATGCCGTACGCCAGGATCGTCTGGGGGTGCAAGGCGTCGAGCATGTCGATGCCGTCGGCGATGGCGTCGTAGGCGTAGAACTGGACGAAGCGAGCGCTGGGGAGAATTCCCGCCGCCTCCAGCACCTGACGCAGCGGCACGCCGGTCCACTCGCCGATGGCGGACCAGCCCTCCTCGCACGTGTGTCTCGTGATCTGCGTGCGGGAAGGGAGTTGTTGCAAGTCGGCAAGCGAAAAGGCTTGCGGCCGCGCCACGCTGCCTTCGATCTTCAGGCGCCAGTCGGCGAACCCGCCGTGACGCAGGCGATCGTAGATCGGCCCGCTGTCGGGATCGAAAATGGAGCGGCTCGGGTCACCGGGATCCGTCGTGCCGATGGCTGGCGACGAAGAGATGTCCGCGTGGGTGTACTCCCGGGCCAGCGATCTGGCCGGCAGCAACAGGCGGTGCGCCCTGTAGGTCAGGACGTCGCCCATCCGCAGAAGGTTGCCGTAGGTGGGAGGCAGCGCGTCCGAGCAGCCGGCCAGCACCAGTCCGGCGGCCGAGCTGAGCCCGGTGAGGAGCGCGCGACGGCGTGTGATGAGGGTGTCGTCTTTCATGCTATTCCCCGATTGTCATGGCGCGAACTTGCCGGCCGAAGCCGGACAAGACGACCATCAGCACGTGGCCGACCAGAAAGAGAACGAGCGCGGCGAACAGGAAAAAGTGGATCGTGCGAGCGGATTGGAACCCGCCGAACATTCCGGACAGGAACGGGTAACCGGCGGTAACCGCCGGCGACATCGCCAGCCCGGTGAGCACCATCAGCGGCATCGCAACAAGGACGACACCGAGGTAGGCGCACTTCTGCAAGAGGCCGTACTGCGGCCCGCCGGTTGGGGGCCGGATCTGTCGACGCAGATGGCGCCCCAGGTCCTGTCGCAGCAACCGCGGCGTCAGCTCGCCGGAGCGGGGCGCGAGGTGCCGTCTGATGTGGCCCGACACGACCCCGGCGAGCAGGTACACGACACCGGTCGCCACCAGGAGCCAGGCCACCAGAAAATGCAGGCTTCGTCCCCAGCTGTTCTGATTGAGGATGGCGTACGTCCGCTCGGCGCTGATGGGCGCATCGGCGCCTTCGAAAAAGGGACGTTCGTCCACCCAGCCGCCGTGCTGGAGGTTCCTGCTGATCGGCAATTCGAGCAGCGCCGGCGTCAGGTCGTTTCCGACCTCACCCCAGTAAAGGCGCGGGTGGGTCCTGAGGATGACGAACCCGGTAACGGCCAGAGTCAGAAAGCTCAGGGCGAGGATCCAGTGGGTGATCCTGACCCAAACCGTGTGCCGGTCGCCTCCTGATCCCTGCCTCTCCAACACGCGGGCCTACCCCCTCTCTGATGCTCGGGTCCTGGGCCGCATCATAACTCCGACTCGGCGTCGTCGGGCGAGCGGCCGTAAAGGACCACGCCGTCTGGCTGTTCCGTACAGTACCAATGCACCCATATATATGCGTGTTGGAAGAGCGCCACCGCCAAGGCGGCGCGGGAGCGAGCGATGAGAGCAATGCCCCAGAGGCCGAGAAAGGCAAAGGTGTACATCGCGTTCGAGCTCCACGCAAAGGCTCCTTTCCGTACCATCGGCAGGGTCCGATACCGCTCGAAGAAGTGGTCGCCACCGATCGCCCGGGCGAAGCCGAAGTGGGTCTCTATCGAATGCACCGTCCAGGCCGCGGGCAGCAGCAGCAGGACGCCCAGGACGAGGCTCGGCAACGGCGGTATCGCTAACGAACCTGCATCGGCCACAGCAAGGCCGATCATCGCGAGCGGGCGCGCAATCAGCAGGGGAAAGAAGATGCCGCCCCAGACGCTGAGCCCGGCATCCCCGAACACTCGGGTGAAGATCGCCCAGCTGAGCTGGCCGCGCCAGGCCAGGGCTACCGCTGTCTGATGCGCCACCGGCACCAGCACGCCGGCGAGAAGCCAGACTCGCTCGTCCACCCCGAGCCACTCACCACCGTCGAGGGCGGGCGAGGCGATCGCCCAGACGCCGGGGAGCAGCGCAGCAAGTAGAAGAAGATGGGGCAGCTGCCCCTGCCAGGGGTGCCCGCGCGGCATCGACACGCGCAGCGGGTCGGAGTTGCGATCGTCCATGCGGGGAGCATAGCAACCAGAATCGGGTGAGCACGATGGCCTTCATGCGCCCGCAGCATCCCCAGGGTCAGGGTTTCCTCGCACGCAGGAGATGCTCGGCGAGATCCGAGATCACCCACTCCTCCACGATCAGGCCGTCGCGGAATTGGCTCGTAGCCATATCACGCCACACGATTTCACGGCCCGAAGCGGAGAATCCCATGAAGTTGCCCTGGTGGATGCCCTTCACGGTCCTCTGCCACGCAACTCGTTTCTTCCCCTCCACGAGAACCTCGACGTCGACCTGGAGATTCAAGAAGGCACCCCGCAGCATACGCAGGAATCCGCGGATCGCTTCGTGGCCACGCATCTCACGATCCGTGAGGTGAGCGACGTAATCTGTCGTGAAGAACTCGCTGACCGCTCCGAGGTCGCCGTCAACGATGAGCGCCGAGTTGGCTGCTCGGATCTTCGAACCGAACGACTGGTCCACTAGGGAGCCTCCTGTCACTGTCGATAGTTATGTTCGCGTCCTGTAGCCCCTCACATTAGGCCCCCTGCGAGACGGCCGCCTGAAGCTTCAGAACCGTGTTCCAGTTTCGGGCCGTTCCGGGGCTGCCCAACGCCTTCTCGATGACGGAGGCCGTCAAACGCGAGCGCCCGATCCCGTCCGGGTACACCACGTAGACGTGGCTCCGCGCTCCGGATACGTATTCCTTTCCTTTGATCGCGCCTTCAAGCGTCCGGAGCGCGCTCCCGGACACAGGCTTCTTGACGAACACCACGGCCAGCTTGCCCGGGGCCTCCTGCGCTTCTTCAGCGAACGGGTTCTGCTCGACGACGTCGTTCTATTGCCGGGCCGAGCGGACGAGAAAGGCCGTGTCCACGCCAAGCCGGGCCGCGCACTGAGTCTCGAGGTCGCGCTCGAGCGTCTTGCTGGCCCGCGACGGGCTTCCGAAGACGACGTTTCCGCTCTGCAGGAAAGTCTGGACGGGCTCGAGTTCCAGGTGGGCGAAGAGCTCACGTAAGTCGGCCATCGCCACGCGGTTGCGACCACCGACGTTGATTGCCCGCACAAGGGCGACGTGTGAACCCATACTTCCTACCGCTGATTCGACGAACGAGTTTCGAATTCAGAACCGACGTGGCCCGCCGCTCCGCTGCAACACCGTGCTATGCCACTGATGATCGTGTTGCGCCTGCAAGGATTGCTCCAAGGTAGCCCATTGGGACATACGCCAAGATCAAATCGGCGGCGTTAAACCACAACGGCCCTCCCAACATGCTGATCGCGGCAATGCCACCGAAAAGAAAGAAAACGCCAATGCCCATGGCAGCTTTCATGCGATGGCGTGCGGCCAACTTGGCGGCAACGAAGGATCCGGCCAGCGTTCCGAGCGCGTGAGCCAAGAACGGAGGAATGAAATTTGCGGGCGCAAATAGCTCCATAATGTCGCGCAGGCTCTCCATCGTTGAAACGTCGGCGCCGCCGGGTAGTGGAATCACGAATGGCCCGACATTGACGATTCCGATATTCACCAGGCTGCCGATGACGATGCCTGCAAGTACTGCAAATACGATGTTTGCACTGGGTTTCATGGAAAGGCCTCGTCAGGTGCGCTGGCCACGGCGTCCCGTGGGCCGCGAGATGTGTGATCCCCCGGTCGGTGATCCTGGTGAAATCTGCCTGCCAGACGACCCATCACGGGCAAGCAGCACTACTCGCTGGTCCAGCACTCCTGCGCCACCGGGTCGGGCCAAGTCGATCCGACTGGCAATAGCGTGACCCAGGTTTCCCTGAGCTTTCCGGACTCGATTCTATAGAGCTGCATTCCGGCACGAGTAAGAGTTTCACCGGTGTTCGGGTCAACCCACCGCAAAGTGAATCGGAACCAAGCGCGGTCACCATTGAAGCTGTGTTCGTAAACGACAATTCTTGTGTTCGGCCGGTCGCGGTGCGCGCTAGCGAGTTCTGTGGCGTAGGCCGCGGGGGATACCGTCCTGTCCCCAAACTCATCATGCCGAACGAACTCCGGCGCCACACAGTCGGGAATCAGGTCATATCGACCTTCGTGCCACACGCGTTCCCAACGATCAAAGAGAGCCTTCAAGTCCACCATATCGGGCATCGACGCTTCATTCATGTGCACCCATCGCGCTGCAGCGGAGCACGGTATAGACCGTCCAAATAGCATCTCCCGCGGCTACGGAAAGGCTACTCCCTCTCCCCCGCCGTCTCCGTCATCTCCGCTCGCGCCCGCTGCATCTGCTTCGGCAACGCGTCGTCCGTCATGTACCTCTCGAACCACTTGCGCAGATACATCTGCGTGCGTAGGAAGTTCGAGGGCTTCGATGAGGTGCCGTGCCACTCGTCGTTGAAGCGGATCATGGCGGTGGGCACGCGCAGTACCTTGAGCGCGGCGTAGAACTCCTCGGTCTGGGCGATCGGGGTGCGCAGGTCGTTGACGCCGGTCATGAGCATGGTCGGGGTGGTGACGTTGCCGACATACATGAGCGGTGAGCGTCGCAGGTGCTCGCTGGGGTCGTCCCACGGGAGGTTGTCGAAGTCGCGGTACCAGCCGATGCCGTCGGTTGTGCCGACGAACGACAGCCAGTTGATCACCGGACAGTTCGACGAGGCGGCGGCGAAGCGGTCGGTGTGGCCCACCACCCAGGCGGTGAGCACGCCGCCGCCGGAGCAACCGTAGACGTACATGTTGCGCTCGTCGATGGAGCCGGCGGCGATGACGGTATCGACGCCGGCCATGAGGTCGTCGAAGTCCTTGTCAGGATAGGCGCGGTTGATGGCGTTACCGAAGTCGGTGCCGTAGCCCGACGAGCCGCGCGGGTTGGTGTAGACAACGACGTAGCCGTTGGCGGCGTGGTTCTGCCAGCCGTAGTTGAAGCCGACGTTGTACATGCCGTGCGGACCACCGTGGATGGCTAGAATCAGCGGGTAGCTACGCGACGGGTCGAAGTCGGGCGGCTTGATGACCCAGCCCTGGATGTCGAGATCGCCGGTGGATTTGTAGTTGATCTCCTCGACGTCGCCGAGCTGGATGTTGGTCAGCAGATTCTCATTGACGTGCGTGAGTCGTCGGATCTCGCCGGGGTTGTCGACATCGAAGGCGTAGATGTCGCCGGGCTCGTGGAAGGTACTCATGGTGGCCACGGCAAGGCCGGTATTGCTGATGTTCGAGACGGTCAGCATCTGGTTGCCATCGGTCACCTTGACCGGCGGCTCGGAGCCATCGGCCGGAGCGAAGTATAGGTTGCGCGTGCCGTGATTGTTGGCGGTGAAGTGGACGCCGCTGGAATCGGCGCGCCAGCGCCAGTTCGACGGCGAGCGGTCGAGGTTGGGGGTGACACTACGCACCATGGAGCCGTCGGAGCGCATGACATAGAGCTGGCGCTCGATGTAGGTCTGGTCGACGTGGTCGTTGCCGGTAAATGCAATCATGGTGCCATCGGGTGAGACCATCGGCCCGGAGTCGGGGCCCTTTCGATCGGTCAGCTGGGTGGTGCGCCCGGTGGCCACGTCGAGGGCGTAGATCTCGCTCTCGCGCCAGTGGTATTCGGCGTCCTCGAGCATCAGGCTGGAGAAGTACATGGTCTCACCGTCGGGGGCCCACACCGGCGAGCCGTGGTCGTAGTCGCCGTTGGAAACCTGGCGCACCGGGCCGCCGTCGGCGGGTACCACGAAGATGTGCTCGTAGCCCGGGTCGATGAAACCGCGGCGGTCGCGCTTGTAGTTGGCGCGCTCGACGATACGCGGCGTCTCGGTCCACTCGGCGCCGTCCGGACGCCCCGGCAGGCTGATGCCCCAGTCGCTGTCGGCATCAACCCGCGAGCGAAAAGCGAGGCGCGTGCCATCGGGAGACCACGAGATATCGCGGGGCGAATCCGTGAGATGCGTGACCTGGCTGGCGGCGCCCTCGGCGTCCATCCAGCGTACCCAGATCTGGTTGCCGCGCGGCTCGCCCTCTGCCAGATAGGCGATGCGGCTGCCGTCGGGAGCCCAGATCGCCGAGTCACCTTCGACCAGCATGCGCTTGCGGGAGCCGTCGGCGTTCATGATCCAGAGCTCCGACTCACGCGAGTCGTTGACGGCGTCCATCCAGCCGCGGGTGTAGACAACGTGTTCGCCGTCGGGCGAGATCTGCGGTGCGCCGACGGATTGCATCTGCAGATAGGTGTCGAGTGTCAGCTTGCTGGGGATAACTTCCTGCGCATGGGCAAAGCCGGCGATTCCGACTGCGAATACGGTGACTGCCAGACATACGGTGGCGAATCGACTACGCATGGCGTTCCTCGAGAACGGGTGAGCCATCATGCTGAGGGCATTGCTCCAGGGACCGGAGTAGCACGTCTACGAGGTCGTTTCCACCGCGAGAACATCCGTCTGGACGAAATCGCCACCCTCGAACAGCAGCGACTCCCCAAGCGCCCGGGCTCGGTGACACACGCGCGAAACAAGGTTGACAGGTTCCGCGGGTTCGGCACCATGGGCAGAACAATTGCCCTCCTGTTCGAGGAGCCACCCAACGCTGGAGTCCCCGATGCGTGTTCCCAAAGTCCCTTTGCTGAGTATCGCCGTCGCTTCAGTGGTGGCGATCGTGACGCTGTCCGGCCTCTCGCTCACTGCCCCGGCACATGCGCAGTCAGAGACCAAGCGCTTCCTCTACTTGAGCACGCCCGACGGCGCCCAGCGGGTTGGCCGGGCGGACGGCGCCGGCATCCTGATCTACGACATCGACAACGGGCACGAACTCGTGAGGCGCATCGACATTCCCGTCTTCGAGGAAGGCCTGCGGGGGTTCGCGGTCAGCCTGATCAACCACGCCGCCTACTACTCCACCACGCACCGGCGGGTCGGCGCCTTCGATCTGGAGAGCGAGGAGATCATCTGGGAGCACGCATACCCGAACGGGGCCGACCGCTCCTCGGTCACCATGGATGGCAGCAAGGTCTACGTGCCGACCGGGTGGTGGTACGTCGGGCCCGACAGCGGGATGCTGGTGCTCGATGCGCGGGACGGCAAGATGTTGAACCGGATCGCGGACACTCCGCGGGCGCACAACAGCGTTGTCAGTCTCGACGGACGACGCCTCTACCTGGGAAGCGAGACGACGCTCAGTATTTACGACACTGCCGATGACGAAATGTTGATGCAGATCCCCGACGTCGGTGAGGCGGCGATCTTTCCGTTCACGATCAACTCGGCGCAGACGCTCGCCTACATCTGCCTGTTTGATCACATCGGATTCGACATCGTTGATCTCACCACGGGAAAGAAGATCCACCGCGTGTTTACCAACGACGGCAACATCCTGCACCGCACTCACGGCGTGGCGCTGACTCCCGACGAGACCGAGCTGTGGATCAGCGACCAGGCGGGCAGCAAGCTGTTCTACTACGACGCCACCGTGATGCCTCCGGTGCAGAAAGGCGAGCTCGAGCTCACCCAGGGCGGCCACGGCTGGGTCACCTTCAGCCTCGACGGCAAGTACGCCTGGACCCATACTCCGGACGTGTTCGACGTCGCCACCAAGAAGAAGGTCGCGACGCTACGCGACGAGAACGGCAAGCCGGTGAGCGGCTCGAAGTTCTTCGAGGTCCACTTCCGCGACGGCAAGGTGGTGACGGTGAGCAACGAGTTTGGCTTGGGCCGCAAGGACATCCCTGCGGAATGATCCGAGGTCGACAAGAACCCATGGATCGCGGGGCATGATGTTCTCCACTTGCGCTCTCGCCCTTCGGCGAGTATTTCGTTATACAGATTGGATTATCCGGTTCATCACGATCCCGTCAATGCCGCGCCTTTGGTGTGAGCCACCACCGACGCCGGAGTGTTCCCATGGCCGCCTGCACCCGTAGAGTCGTTGTTACGCTGACATTGGCGCTCGTTGCCTTCATGTCGGCATCCCCTACCGGGGCCACGCCCCAGGTGGACGCAGCCCCGAGCAGCATCGTCGATCCGGCGCTGTATCAGTCGCTGCGCTTCCGTTTCCTGGGCCCCTATCGCGGTGGACGATCCGGCGCCGTCTCGGGCGTTCCGGGCGAGCCGCACACCTTCTACCTGGGCGCCTCTGGGGGCCTCTATAAAACCACCAACGCCGGTGAGACTTGGAACGTTATCTCCGACGATGACTTCGAAGTAAGCAACATCGGCGCCATCGCGGTGGCGCCGTCCGACACCAACGTCGTTTACGTGGGCACCGGGCAGAAGACCATCCGTAGCAACGTGTCCATCGGCAAGGGCATGTACCGCTCCACCGACGCCGGCCGCAGCTGGAAGCACATCGGCCTGCGCGATGCCGGGCAGATCGGGCGTATCCGGGTACACCCGGACGACCCCGACCTGTTGTACGTGGCGGTGATCGGCAACCCTTTCGGACGCTCCGAGACGCGTGGCATCTATCGGTCGCCAGATGGCGGCAAGAGCTGGGAGCAAATTCTCGGATGGGATGACGACACAGGCTCCAGCGAGCTGGAGCTCGACCTGTCCAACCCTCGCAACCTCTACGCCACCGCCTGGACCGTCGAACGCAAGCCCTGGACAATCATCTCCGGCGGCGACGACGACGGCATCTACAAGAGCACCGACGGCGGCGACACCTGGAGGCGCCTGGCCGGCGGGTTGCCCGAGACGACCATGGGCAAGATCGGGCTGACGCTGTCGCAGTCCAACCCCGACAAGCTCTATGCGCTGGTCGAGGCCGATCCATCGGTATCGGGACTGTACATCTCCGAAGATGCCGGCGAGAGCTGGCGGCTGCAGGAAACCAATGTCGGCCGCAGCCTCTACGAGCGCTCCTGGTACTACACGCACATCTTCGTCGACCCGCAGGACGACAACCTCGTCTACGCGCTCGCCGTGGGCTTGTTCAAATCCACCGACGGTGGGCGCACGTGGGAGCGCCGCCGCGCCCCGCACGGCGACTACCACGACCTGTGGATCAACCCCGACGACTCCGACATCCTCGCCATCAGCGACGACGGTGGCGTGCAAGTGACCCTGGATCAGATGGACACCTGGACCACCTATCTGAACCAGCCAACGGCGGAGATCTACAACATCTTCGTCGACAACCTGTTCCCCTACCACGTGTACGGGTCGCAGCAGGACAACTCCACCATCCGACTACCGAGCCGCTTCCTCGGCGCCCTCACCCCCTACGGATACTGGCGCAGCGTCGGCGGCTGCGAGTCGGCCCACATCGGCTTCGACCCCGACAACCCGGTGGAGATCTATGCCGGCTGCTACTCCGGCGAGATCAGCCGCGTCAACCTCGAGACCGGCGACCGGCAGGCGATCATGGTGTACCCGCAGATGGAGTTCGGGCTGCCGGCCTCCGACTTGAAGTTCCGCTTCAACTGGAACGCCCCGATCCGCATGTCACCGCACGACCAGTCGATCGTTTACCACAGTGCCCAGAACGTCGTGCGGACACGCGACGGTGGCCACAGCTGGGAGGTGATCAGCCCCGACCTGACCACCGACGATCCCGAGACCCAGGCCCGCTCGGGCGCGCCGATTACCTATGAAGACACCGGCGCTGAGATCTTCAACACGATCTTCGCGTTCGAGGAGTCGTTATACGAAAAGGACCTGCTGTGGGTGGGCACCGACGACGGCAAGGTGTGGGTGTCGCGCGACGCCGGCGGCAACTGGAGCGACATCACACCACCGGGCATGCCGCCGCGCGGCACGGTCAACAACATCGAGCTGTCGGCCCATGATCCGGGGCGTATCTTCGTACCGGTGAAGCGCTTCATGCTCGACGACTGGGAGCCGTACGTGTTCGCCACCAGCGACTACGGCGCCAGCTGGAGGCGGCTCACTACCGGCGACAACGGCATCCCCGCCGACACGCCAGTGCGCATCGTACGCGAGGACCCGGACGTGCGCGGGCTGCTGTATGCCGGCACCGAGTTCGGCCTGTACGTGTCGTTCGACGATGGAGCCCACTGGCAGAAGATGCAGCTGAACCTGCCGCCCATCCCGATCACCGACATGCGGGTGCACCAGCAAGATCTGGTGATCGCCACCCAGGGTCGCGGCATCTACATTCTCGATGACATTAGCCCGCTACACCGCGCCCGTGAGGCGCTTGCGGCGCTCGCCGACGGTACCGCACCGGCGTTCCTGTTTCCGCCGCGCCGTGAGACCGTGCAGACGTCTGGTGGCGGTTTCGGTGGGGGAGCGCGAAATGGCGAGAACCCCCCGGCCGGGGTGCAGATCTTCTACGCGCTCCCGGGCGTGCCCGCCGCGACGGACTCAGAAGCAGAACAGGGCGCGCTTACTCTGGAGATCTTCGGGCCGAGCGGCGATCTGGTGCACACCTTCCACAGCGACCGCGACCCGACGCCCAACCCTCGAGACATCGACCGCGCACCGCGCGGCCAGATCCGATTGACCACCCACGCGGGCATGAATCGATTCCTGTGGAACACTCGCTACCCGCCCACCGATCGACCGGACGGCCTCACGGTTTACGGGCTCACCCACGGTCCGCGTACGATCCCGGGTGAGCATCGCGCGCGGCTGTCGATCGCTGACTGGAGCGAGGAGGCAACTTTCCGGATCGTCGGCGATCCGCGCATGGACACCCCGCAGACGCACCACGAGGAGCGGCTCGAGCTGGAGCTGCGCATGCACGCCGACCTGAACGCCGTCTTCGACGCTATGCGCAGCATTTGGTCGGTACGTGAGCAGATCGCCGACCGGCTCGAGAACATGGGCGCGGCCGGCCTCGACGTCGCCGATATCGAGGCCGCCGCCGAGCCAATCGATTCGCGGCTCGAGGAGATCGAATTGCTGTTGTGGGATCCGCGCATCGAAACCTCCGACGACATCCAGGCCTTCAGCCCGGGTTACGACAACAAGCTGGCCTACCTGTACTCGAAGATCGACCGGTCGAACCACCGACCGACCACGGGGCAGCGGCTCCGCTATGAGGAGCTGCATGACGAGCTCGAAGAGCTGTTGGCGCAGCTGGAGGCGTTCTACGCCTCGGATGTGACGGAGCTGGACCGGATGATGCGGGAGGCTAGAGCAATGCCCGTGCAGGTACCAAAGCAGGAACGCTAGCGACCCGCGACGGAGGGAAACGATGTCCGAAGAGACGATTCGCTACGCCGGCGGATGCGCCTGCGGAGCCGTGCAGGTCACCGTCACCGGCAAGCCGCGCGCCGCCGGCTACTGTCACTGCGAGACGTGTCGCCGGTGGCACACAGCCCCGATCAATGCCTGGGCCGCGTGGCCTGCCGACGCGGTAGCGGTGACGCAGGGCGAGGAGGAGCTTCTCGAGTTCGACGCCTACCGCCTCCGCCAGTTCGATGGTCACCAAGCCACAGACGACAAGGGAAGCGCCAACTGTCGTTGCTCGTGCCGCCGCTGCGGCGCCGGGGTCATGAACCGCCGGCGCGACGGGGTGACGGTGGTCTACCCTTCGGCGCTCTACGGCAGTGCCTTCAACCACGCGCCGACGGTGCACATTCACTACCAGGAGCGTGTGCTCGACGTCCAGGACGGGTTGCCCAAGTTTGCCGACGGCCCGGCAGAGTACGGCGGATCCGGCGAGATGATCGACGAGCCGCGGCGCACCGGGCCGGCCAGCGACGGCATCTAACACAACAGCGACCGGCTACCGTTCAGATCCCCGCAGGTCCGTCGGCTGCAGCACCGCCCACTCTACCCTTCCGCCATGCGGCGCAGCACGGTGTGCAGGATCCCGCCGTTGCGGTAGTAGTCGACCTCGACCGGAGTGTCGATGCGCGCCACGGTATCGAATTCGGTGACCGTACCGTCCTGCTTGGTGGCGGAGACGACGATCGTCTGCTTGGGCTGCAGGTCGTTCGGAATCTCGATATCGAAGGTCTCCGTTCCATCGAGGCCCAGGTCGCTTGCTCTGTTGCCCGAGCTGAAGGTCAGCGGCAACACGCCCATCCCTACCAGGTTGGACCGATGGATGCGCTCGTACGAGGTTGCAATGACCGCCTTCGCACCCAGCAGCAGCGTGCCCTTGGCGGCCCAATCACGCGACGAGCCCATGCCGTAGTCCTTGCCGGCCAACACCACGAGCGGAATGCCAGCATCACGGTAGCTCTGCGACGCCTCGTAGATGGTCTTTACCTCACCGTCGGTGAAGTCAGTCGTGAAGCCGCCCTCGGTGCCCGGGGCAAGCTCGTTACGCACACGCACATTGGCGAACGTGCCACGCATCATAACGTTGTGGTTGCCGCGGCGTGACCCGTAGCTGTTGAACATCTGGCGGTCGACCCCACGGTCGATGAGGTATTGGCCAGCGAGAGTGTCTGGGCCGATGGCGCCGGCCGGCGAGATGTGGTCGGTGGTGGTGGAGTCTCCGACTTTCGCCAGACAGCGGGCGCCGTGGATCGATGCGAGCGGCGGCGGCTCCGGCGGCATATCGACAAAGAAGCCTGGCTCCTGGATATAGGTGCTGTTGTCGGACCATTCGTAGTTGGCGGCGCTCGAGGTGGGAATGGCCTTCCACTCGTCGCTGCCCTCGAAGACGTTGCCGTACTTGTCGAGGAACTGGTCGCGCGACAACGATGCGGCGATCACCGACTGGACCTCGTCATCGGTAGGCCAGATGTCTCTCAAGTACACGTCGTCGCCATCCGGATCCTGACCGATCGGATCGTTCACCAGGTCGATATCGACCGTGCCGGCAAGGGCGAATGCCACGACCAACGGCGGCGACGCCAGGTAGTTGGCCTTGACGTTGGCGTGAATGCGGCCCTCGAAGTTACGATTGCCCGAGAGTACCGAAGCAACCGTCAGATCGTTGTCGCGCACCGCCGCGCCGATCGCCTCGGGCAGCGGGCCGGAGTTGCCGATGCAGGTCGTACAGCCGAAGCCGACTACGTAGAAGCCCATGGTTTCGAGCTCGTCGAGCAAGCCGGCCTTCTCGAGATACTCGGTAACAACCTGCGACCCGGGAGCCAACGAAGTCTTCACCCACGGCTGCCGCCGCAGGCCCCGCTGTGCCGCGTTGCGTGCTAGCAAGCCGGCACCGACCATAACACTGGGATTCGAGGTATTCGTGCAGCTGGTAATGGCGGCGATCACCACCGCGCCGTCACGCAGCTCGAACGATTCGCCGTCGAGGTCTACCGGCACCGAGCGCACGGAGCCAGCGTCGTCGCGCGCGAACGTTGTCGCCAGTCCTTCCTGCCACTTCGCACCCATATCGTTGAGGGCGATGCGATCTTGCGGGCGCTTGGGACCGGCGAGCGCTGGCTCGACAGTGCCGAGATCGAGCGATAGCTCGTCGGTGTAGGTAATCGTGCGGCCATCGTCGCGCCACAATCCCTGGGCCCGGTAGTAAGCCTCGACCGTATCGATGAGCTCTTGAGAGCGGCCCGTCAGCCACATGTACTCGAGCACCCGCTCATCTACTGGGAAGAAGCCACAGGTGGCACCGTACTCGGGGGCCATGTTGGCGATCGTCGCCCGGTTGGCAACCGGCATCGACGCCAAGCCGGGCCCGTGAAACTCGACGAACTTCCCGACCACGCCGAGCTCTCGCAACATCTCGGTTACCCGCAACACCATGTCGGTAGCGGTACTGCCGGCCCCCAGCTCGCCTTCGAGCCGGAATCCCACCACCTCCGGCATGAGCATGTATATCGGCTGCCCGAGCATCACCGCCTCCGCCTCGATACCCCCTACTCCCCAACCGAGCACTCCGAGACCGTTGATCATCGTGGTGTGCGAGTCGGTCCCAACCAGTGAGTCGGGATACAGGCGCTCACCGTCGTCCCAGACCACCTTGGCCAGATACTCGAGGTTTACCTGGTGCACGATGCCGGTGGCCGGTGGCACGACGCGGAAGTTGTCGAAGCCGCTCTGGCCCCATTTGAGGAACTCATAGCGCTCGCGATTGCGCTCGAATTCCTTCTCGGCGTTGATCTGCAACGCCGTTCCGGAATTGAACGCGTCGACCTGTACCGAGTGATCGATTACCAGATCGCAGGCAACCAAGGGATTCACCTTCGCGGGGTCGCCACCCATGCGCACCATGGCCGAGCGCATTGCCGCCAGATCGACGACGGCGGGAACGCCGGTAAAATCCTGCAGGATGACGCGGCCGGGGGTAAACGGAATCTCGACGGCAGCCACATTGCGAGCATCGTAGCCGGCCAGCGCCTCGAGATGTTCCGACGTCACGACATGCTCGTCATAGCTCCGCAGGCAGGATTCGAGCAGCACCTTGATCGTGTACGGCAGCGCATCGATCGCACCGAGGGCACTGAGCGCCTCCAGGCGCACGATCTGCCGCTCTCCGAGGACGGTTTCGAGGCTCTGGCGAGCCGAACGGGCGAGCTCAGGCGTATCCGTCATGCGGTCGATTCTAGCGCAGGCTTCGAGGCCGCACTCTCGAACATCGTCCGTTTACAGATTGTGCGCGTCGCGGTACGTTACGGTCCGCGCTCGTGCCCACCGAGGATTCTGGCGCGGAGCCGGCTCCGAGTCCAAGGTTGCGCCCAGCTGGAGGTGAGCCCGTGTCCGAAGACGTGAGCAAGAGGCCCGATGGGGTGACGATCCTCGCTCTGTGGTACTTGGTGCTGGCTGGCGGAGCTGCCATCGGCGCCTGCGCGATCACGATTCCCATCGGGGTGATATCACTGGTCGATGATCTACCAGCCGGTGGCAGCCTGATCGCCACACTCGCCCTGGGCTTCGGCCTCACGATCACGACCGTCGTGGGCGCCATCTGCGCGCTGGTCGCCTGGGGATTGTGGAACATGAAGAGATGGGCACGGATCACCGCCCTGGTGCTCGCCATCCTGCACTTGCCGTTCTTCCCGGTCGGCACCGCTATCGGCGTGGCAACGCTCTGGTACGCCGGCACTCACCCCGAGGTCGAGCGGGCGTTCGCCAACCGATAGGGGTAGGTCCCGGCGGACCCACTCCGGCGCGACGCGATGTACGGCAGACAAACAGGCTCTCAGCAGCGCTACTCGCTGAGACAAATCGGCCCGCACCCACGCGCCGCGGCGATCGTGGAGTTGTTGCAACGCCGCGTCGAAGTCACCGGGCGCGGTCGCCGGCATCGCCTCGGGCAAGCCACACACGATTCCTAGCGCACGCGCTCGAACCAAAGGTCGACGACGCGCCCGGCGTCCAGCTCGAAACCGCTCACTCGTCCGGCCGAGTCACGCTCGAAGCGAAACAAGACCGGCCACCCGTCGCCGCGCATGCGATCCCGACCTTCCGAGACCAGACGGTAGCGCAGGCGAAGCGGGATCTCCCAGTACAGCTCGCCCTCGGCGATTTCGAGCACGTAGGTGGAGCGCAACTCGGGGCTGACGTACCGACCCTCGAGCTCACGCAGCTCGGCGACCGAGAGCGCGAACTCCGCCGGTGCCGGCGCCGCCACCTCGGACCCAGCGTCGGAGCTACGCGGGCCGAGCTCGTCGGCGAGATAGGCATCGGCCACCTGTCGGCCGAGCCTCGAGGGGTTGGCGGTGGCGACGTTGCAAAGCACGATAGCCGTGAAGCGCTGCTCGGGAAACCGCAGGATGTTGGCTCGAAAGCCGACGTACGACCCGCCATGACTGACCAAGCGCCGCCCCCGGTAGGTGCCGTCGGTGATGCCGGCCGAGTATTCGATGGGCTCACCGCTGTCCAACGCACCCGGTTGCAACCAGCGGGTGATGAGCTCGGGCGAACCGGATCCGAGCCGATTTTGGTAGAAGTTTCGATCCCAGGCGAGCAGATCATTCACCGTGGTGAGCACGCCGCCGTCCCCGACGATAGGTAAGGTCGTCATGCTGACATCGAGCCCATCGTCACCGGGGGCGTAGCCGCTGGCGCGCCGCGGAACCAGTCGGGTGTGATCGTCGTGGAAGTGTGTCTGGCTCATTCCGAGAGGCGCGAAGATGCGTTCCTCTGCAGCTGCGGCCAAGCTCTGTCCGGTAACACGTTCGACGATCTCACCGAGCAGGAAATACCCGGAGTTCGAGTAAAGGTGCTCGGCGCCAGGTCGAAAGTTGAGATCCCGCTGACGAGCCAGCATCGCCAGCAGATCGGCCGCCGAATAGTAGTCGGCGTCGCGATACCCGGCGAGACGCATGAGCGTCAGGTAATCGCGGATACCGCTGGTGTGGTGAATCAGCTGCCGGATGGAGATCCGGTCTCCGAAGTCACGCAACTCTGAAATCCACCGCCGGACGGGATCGTCGAGCGACAGCCGGCCTTCCTCGGCCAGCAAGAGCACGACCATCGCTGTGAACTGCTTGCTCACCGAGGCGAGTCTGAACACCGTATCGGCATCGATCGGCGCGCCGTGCTCGAGGTTTGCCATGCCGTAACCGCGCCGATAGACGAACTCTCCATCGCGTATTACTCCCAGGGCGCAGCCCGGAGTTTGATCGGTATACGCCGAAAAGACCGCATCGACCTCGGGCATCGCCCCGCTCAGCGGCCGATCTACCGGAGCGGCGCAGCTCGCTATACACGTGAGCAGTGCGGCGCTTGGTGCCAGTCGGTACCAGCTGACACGGACCCTCATGAGCGTTCCCGCCTGGGTGCTTTCGAGCTAGCGACCGTGAGCCCGGAGACTCCGCCGCAACTCGTCCGGCTCCGGTAGGATGCCCCTCCAAACCTCCACCGTCGCGCCGTCTCGCAGATAGACGAGCTGTGGCACCGACCCCTCCCCGGTTACACGGATAAAGGTCTGGGGAGGCAGGACCTGCACCGGCATCTGCAGATCGTAGCTCTCACGGTAACGGTTCACATCGGGGCCGGAGGTCTCGTAGGTAAGGCCGACCACGGGCGGCAGCGAGCCGTCCTTGGTGTATTTCGATACCCGGGGACTCATCGCAGCGCAGTGCGGGCACTCGTGATGAAACAGATACAACAAGTGCTCACCGCGCTCGAGGTCAACCTCACGCATGTCCATGGTTCTGCCGAGCGCCGCCGCTGATGCCCCGCTCGGGCCGCTCGTGTAGCCCACGAAGCTCATACCGAGCGCCGCAACGGAAGCAATTCCGAACGCCGCCGCCCGCCAATCGGCGCGCGAGCGAGCCGTGGGAGTCCATACGCACACCCCGAGGGCGATCGCCATGAACGCCAGATCCATCAGGAATGCGTCGCGCGGCTCACGCTCCATCAGGGGCCCGAAACAGCCACACTCATCGAGCGTTCCCGCCGCCCAGCCGTAGCCGACGGCGACGAGGAACACCGCCATGAGTGCAGCCGCCACCGTGGCCGCCAACCGTACGTGCCAGCGCAAGAGCAACATCACCCCCACGCCGACCTCTACCGCCGGAAGCACCAGCGCGACTGGCGTTCGCATCCAGCCGGGCACGCCATAGCCGCCCAGCGATCCCAAGAAGCTCCATGGGTCCAGCACCTTGGCTACACCCGCGACCACGAACAACAGCCCGAGTATCACGGGTCCGAACGACCGAATCAGGTTCGCCCACGCGGGCCCGGGCGATGAGTTCTTGCTTGTTGCCATTGCAGCTACCCCTGGCTACCAGGCGATTCCGTAGTCCTCACCGTGATGGCTTGAACCGCCCCAGAATGTACCGTGTTCCCAGTCGACGAACACGGCGTTGATCGGCCCCGACGTGCGCTCCCCGTCGACAAGCGCATAGCCCATGCGTTGCAGCTCGCCACGCACCCACGGTGGCGTGGCCGACTGGATCAGCAGCCGCCCCGGGCTCGACTCGTGCTCGCCGAACGAGCCTTGCATCTGGAAGCTGTTGATATTGGGCGCCTCCACCGCCTGCTGCACATCCATCCCCCATTCGACGAAGTTGAGAAAGAACTGCAGCAAATTCTGATCCTGACCGTCACCGCCCTGAACTGCGAACGACAGGTAGGGACGACCGTCCTTCAAGGCCATTCCCGGAGTCAAGGTAGCGCGCGGACGCTTGCCCGGCTCCACCACGTTGAAGGGGTTCTGTGCCGCATCCAACACGAAGCTCTGCATTCGCTGACTCATGCCGATGCCCGTTCGACCCGCGATCACGGCGGGGATCCATCCGCCACTGGGTGTGATCGAGACCACCCAGCCATCGGCATCGATCGCCTGGATGGACGTGGTGCCGGCATAGAAGTCCTCTTCGAACTCGGCCATCGCGGCGGAGCCGGCATCGGGAGAGATTATCGAACCTCCCCAGTTTTCGAGGTGATGCCGGAAGGGGTTCTCGCCGCCCTGAAACGGGTAGGGGTCGCCGGGCTTGACCGACTCATCGTTGCGCTCCCAGTCGATCTCGGCGACGCGTTGGGCAGCGTACTCCTTCGACAGCAATCCGTCGATTGGCTCGGCCGGCGGGAAGTAGGGATCACCGTAGTAGAAATCGCGATCCGCGAAGGCCATGTTCATGACCTGATAGAGGGTGTGTATGTAGCGTGCGCTGTTGTATCCCATACCTTTCAGGTCGAGGTTCTCCAGCATGTTGAGCGCCTGCAACATGACCGGCCCCTGGACCCAGGTGGTGAGCTTGTAGACCTCGATGCCCTTGTAGTCGACCGAAACCGGCTCCTCTAGGTAAACCTCCCAGTTGGCGAGATCATCCAGCGTGTGTAGGCCACCCATCTCCTGCGATCCGCGCACGAACTCCGCGGCGATGTCGCCGCGATAGAACCGGTCGCTCGCTGCCTGGATGGCCTCCTCGCGAGAGGCCCCGCCGATCAGCGCCTCGGCTTCCGCGTCGACCATCTTGCGCAACGTCGCCGCCAGGTCCTCTTGGCGGAATATCTCGCCGGGGTAGGGAGCAGCCCGATCGCCGGTGCCCAGATGCGGCAGGAACACCTTCTTGGAGTAGGGCCACTGTTGCAGCCGCTCCTTCTCCTCCTCGATCGAATCCGCCGCGTCCTCCTCGATGGGATATCCGTCGGCCATCTCGATCGCCGGCGCCAGCACCTGGGCCAGGCTCATGGTACCGAACTGCTCGAGCATCACCAGCAGGCCCCCTGGCGTGCCGGGCGTAACCGCGGCGTGGACACCAAACTCCGGCGGGTAGTCCATTCCCTCGCCCCTGAAGAACTCGGGGGTGGCCCCGGTCGGCGCAACGCCCAGCGCGTTCACACCCACTACCTTCTTGTCGCGCGGGTCGTAGATCAGAGCTTGTGTCTCGCCTCCCCAGCCCAGCACATCCCACATCGTCGCGGTGGCGGCGAGCATGGCGCACGCCGCATCGACGGCATTACCGCCCTGCTGGAAGATCATCGCGCCAGCCGTGGCCGCCAGCGGCTTACCGGTGATCGCCACCCAGTGGCGCCCGTGCAACACCGGCTTGGCGGTACGCTGAGCAGCGCTCGGGCTAGCGAGCGTCAGAGCTGCGATGAGAACGCCGGCGACGGCGATACGCTGGTTGCGCATGGGTAATCCTCGTCATGGTTTCTGCTGCGCGCTTCGTCCTGACTCTCTCATGGGCACAACGGAACGAGCCTACCGCCCCACATCCGACGGCGTCGAGGGCTTCGCCGGTCCCCTACGGATCGATCTCCACGACCATCTCGATCTCGACCGGGATATTGCGCGGCAATGAGGCCATCCCGACAGCGGCCCGGGCGTGTCGGCCGCGGTCGCCAAAAACCTCGACCAGTAGGTCCGATGCGCCATTGATCACCTCAGGCTGCTGACCAAATCCCTCGATCGCATTCACCATACCGAACACGCGAACAATCCGGCGCACGCGAGCGAGGTCACCGATCTCCTTCTTGAGCGAGGTCAACAGCGACACAGCGGTCAGGCGCGCCGCCTCATATCCCTGCTCGATGGTCATGTCGGAGCCCACCTTGCCGGTGACGAACGTCCCGTCGACCTGCGTTGGGCCGTGTCCGGCAAGGAATACGAGGTCGCCGGTGGTTACCGCCCCAACGTAGTTGGCTACCGGTGGCGCCGGCTCGCCGAGCTCGACACCGAGCGATTTCAAACGCGCTTCGGGATCGTAGCTTTCCTGAGCCAACGAGGGCAACGCGGCCATTGCCGCAATTGCCAACAGGGTCCGTGCCGTACTTGAGAGCTTGGTCATCGTCTCGTCGTGTCCTCGTGGTGGAAAGTGCCGTATCCCGGGTCGTGATTAGGCCACCTACGCGACCCCTCGTCCAGTCGGAGCCGGCTAATACCCTGCCGTCTCACTCGAGTCTCGCCAGAGCAGCAGCGCAGCGAAGCCCGGCAAGAACGCCACGCACCAGTACACGAAGTTGCGCCAATACATCGCCCCGGGATCGTGAGCGCCAAGCCATATGTCGGAGATCAGCCAGAATCCGATCCCTGAAAACAGCGCTGCGAGCACCCCTCGAGTGACAGTGCGCGAGCTCGTCTCGCTGCCCCCGGCGGCACTGCCCACGAAAGCAAATGCGACCCACAGAGTCATCCAAGCGACAACCATCGCGGTGACACCGATAACCGGAAACAGGAGGTAGAAGAACGCTGCCGACACGACCCCGATCAGCAGTCCCCCGAGCGCCGCGAGCGCGCTTCTTCTGCCACCCGTGGCCCAGGCGATCACCAGGCCCATCACGGCAAGCAACAGACCGCCGTGAACCAGCCCGTAGAGCGCGCGGTGCTCGGGAATCGCCGCGGCCCAGAACGCATCGGCAACGGTGCTGGTCACCGCCATCGCGACCGTGGCGAACAGGCTCTTGCGTAGTCCACTCGCTGCGCTCATCCAGCTAGCCTCAAGCAAGCCGTCGTCGAGGACACGGCGGCTAATGGATCAGATGTAACTCAGTTTGCCGCCGCAATGACCAGCGACGATCGCCTTTCGGCGTGACCTCTGCCTCTTCCTCCATCATCATCCGAACCGGCTGCCCGTCCCATTCCGGAACGGATGTCGTGACCTGCAGCTCGGTCGAGAACCACATGTTCGCCAGCACCGGCACGTCGCCACGACCGGGAACACCCTCCTGATAGTCCCACAAGCCAATCAGTGGGCCTGCTCCGTGCCCGTGATCTCCGATCGGGTGCGTGTACATGGTTCCGTCAAGCCCCTCCGCCCGCATACGCTCGAGCACTTCGTAGAGCACCTCGTTGCCCGACCGTCCGACCTGCATCTCCTCCAAGAGGATGTCCTGAAGCCGCTTGCTGTTGTCGAGAGCCTGCTGAAGACCGGCCGGCGGCTGGGACTCGCCTTCGCGCAGCACATAGCCCATGTGTTGGGTGTCGGTGTTGAGCCCCATCGCGGTAATGCCGAAATCTGTGTGCAGCACGTCGCCGGGCTCGATGACCGGATCTGAGCCGAGATCATCAGCCGTCATGCCACGGCGCTGGACGCTGACCGAAGGCTGGAACCAGGTCCCGAAGCCGAGATCATGGACGCGCTGCCGCATCCACCACACTACGTCCT
Source organism: Acidobacteriota bacterium (assembly GCA_036012155.1). Classification (GTDB taxonomy): domain Bacteria; phylum Acidobacteriota; class UBA890; order UBA890; family WLXD01; genus DASCOT01. Next base: position 1,333 of record DASCOT010000108.1, on the reverse strand, counting down.
CGGTACTCGTTACTCCGGGCGTGATCACGGCGTTGGAGAAGGCCGCCCCGATGATCTCGTGCACATAAGCCTGCATTCGGCGATACGGCGGAGTCATTCCGGGCACACGCAAGGCCAGGTAGTCGATCGCCAGTCGTGGGTTGGGGCTGATACGTGCCACCAGCTCTGGACCCAAGGCCGCCTGCATCTGCTCCCACTCGCCGGCGCTGAGGCCATCCGCGAAGTTGTGCTCGTGAGAAATGTTGACGGCGATGACCTGAGGGTCACGCTCACGGATCAGATCGGCGAGCAACGTCCACTGCGATGAGCCCCAGAGCTCGGCCTGGACGCCCTCACGGCTGGTAGAAAGCTCGGCGCGGTACGCCTCGTACAGTCCGCCCTGTGAGCCCCCGCCGAGCGCCAACGACTCGACGCCTCGCTCCCGCCCGCGGTCGGTGAATACATAGATCGTGCGGCGCCGCGCCGCGAAGCTCGTAGGCGCCACCAGGGCGCGGAACACCGGATCTTCGTTGTACTCGCGCATCGGCACGACCCACATGTCCACACCATGGTCGCGCATCACCTTTGGCAGGTTGACCGCAATTCGCTCCTCCACCCAGCCCTGCTGAATCTCAGCCTGTTGGCGGAGCGTGCCGAAAGGCCGTGTCGTATGGAAGCTCGGTTCCTGGGTAGAGAACAGTGAAAGCGAGCCTGCTAGAGCGAGCGTCACAGTGGCAGTGCGCATCATTTGCTTCCTCCACCCCCTCGGCACGCGTGACCAACCGGCGCCCGCATCAATCACGTCGGCGTTCAACGCCCCAGCTCCGCCGGCGGGCTTAGGGATCGAGCGAAGATGTCGAGCCCGCGCAGCCGGCCGTGGAGCTCACGGAATTCCCTGTCGTGCAGCGATCGCAGCGGCAATCGGACGACGCCGCAATCGACACCGAGCATCGACGCCAAGGCCTTGCCTGCCCGCACGGTACCGAACTCCTGGAGGGCTCGTCCCAACTGCAGTGTCTTGGCGTGCTCGGCACGAGCCCGATCGATGTCGCCGCCGACGAACGCCTCCTCGATTCGCCGGTACACCGGCGCGGCGAACCCGAGCGTGCCACCGACCGCCGCGCGAGCGCCAAGTGCCAGGCTCGGAAGCCAGCTCTCCTCGTTTCCCGCGAGTACGTCGAAATCGCCTTCAAGTTGCTGGCATCGAGCGAACGTTTTGAGGTCGGGCGAACCGAGGTTGACTCCCGCGAGGTTGGGAATCCGCAACCGTCCCCACTCGAGCACCTGTTCGGTGGGAAAACACACGCCGTTGCGGTCGGGGACGTCGTAGAACAAGAACGGAAGGTCGGGCGCG
>DASCOT010000107.1:0-7777 GCA_036012155.1 Acidobacteriota bacterium | reverse complement strand
CGCCGCTCTGCTCGACGAGGCCTACGAAACCGACGCGTTCTCCCGTGTGGGTGCCGGATGAGCCATCGTCTGCCGCTGCCACGACGTCGACGCGCAATGCTGCTGGCCGGTAGTGGAGCGGCGTTGGTGCTCGCTCTGTTGCTCGCTCCGACAGTCGGTTCGACGTCGGTGAGCCTGCAGCGTGTGTGGGCTGACCCGTTCCGCTGGGCCGACAATCCCGACGCCGCGGTGTTCTTCGTGGCTCGATTGCCTCGTGTGCTGCTGGCCTGCATGGTCGGCGGAACGCTGGCTCTCGCCGGAGCGACGTTCCAGTCGCTGCTGCGCAACCCGCTCGCTAGCCCCTACACGCTCGGCGTTACTGCCGGCACGACCCTGGCGGCGTTCCTGGCCATCCGCTTTTCTCCAGGCCCTGCGTTCGCCGAGTTCTCGGTACCAGTGCTAGCGCTGGCGGGGGCGCTGACGACCACAGGGTTGCTGCTACTGCTGACGTCGCGTCGCGGCGACTTGCCTCCAACGGTGCTGTTGCTTGCCGGTGTGACGCTCAACTTCACGATCAGCGCCGGGGTGCTGTTGTTGCAGTACTTCTCGGACCACGCCGAGACAGCGCGCATGATTCGATGGCTGATGGGAGATCTGGACGCAGCAACGTACCGCATGTTGCTGTTGCTGGCGTTGGCGAGCCTGCCGGGTTGGTGGGCGTTGCTACGTGCAGGGCGCACGCTCAACCTGTTGAGCCTTGGTCCGGATGAGGCGAGTGCCCAGGGGGTGAGCGCGCCGGCGGCGACACGGAGCGGCCTGCTGTGGGCTTCGTGGATCACCGGTTTGGCGGTGGCGGTCGCGGGGCCGGTCGGCTTCGTCGGGATCCTCGTGCCGCACGCTGTGCGGCTGCTCGGGGGCTACGACTACCGCATTGTGCTGCCAGCGTCGATGCTCGGTGGCGCTGCGTTTCTGATCACCTGTGACACTGCCGCCCGCCTGCTGTTGGCTCCCGTGGAGCTGCCGGTGGGCATTCTGACTGCATCACTGGGCGGTCCGTTCTTTCTCGTGCTGCTGCTCAGCCGGCGAATTCGACATGTCTAAGCGGCGGAGCTTTCTATGCATCGGCCTGCTGGCCGCCTTGTTGTTGCCGTTGAACGCAGTGGCCACCAAGCCGCAAGCTTTGCCGCGGCGGATTGTATCGCTGGTGCCCGGTGCGACCGAGGTGCTTTTCGCGATCGGGGCTGGCGACCGCGTTGCCGGGGTGAGTAGCTTCGACCACTGGCCACCGGAGGTCGAGCGACTTCCTCGGGTCGGAGGCTTGATCGACCCGGATCTGGAAGCGATTCTGACGCTGCGGCCCGATCTGGCGATCATCGATCCCTCGCAGGGCTCTCTGCGACGTCAGCTGACGGCCGGCGGCATCGCCACCTACGAGTACGCTACCGCCGATGTTGCCGATCTGCTGCGCAACGTGCTTGAGCTGGGAGGCTTGCTCGGCCTGTCGGATCGAGCCGTGGAGTTTGCCGATACCATCCGCGCCGACCTCGATGTGGTTCGCGCTCGATATGCGTCCGTCGAGCCACTGGATGTCCTGATGGTTTTCGGTCGTCGCGATGGGAGCTTTGCTGAGCTATGGGTGAACGGCGGCGTCGGTTTTCTGCAGGAGCTGACCGTGATTGCCGGCGGACACAATGTCTTCGGCGATGTAGCGCGTCCTGGATTCAAGGCGGGACTCGAGGCGGTCATCGCCCGCGTTCCGGACGTGGTCGTCGAGCTTCGCTCTGATGGGCAGCGCGCCGTGCCTGCGGCCACGCTGGAGGCCGAGTGGCGAACACTGCCGGGGTTTGCGGAGGTTCGGGTGGTGACTCTCGCCGCGGGCTGGATGCTCGTTCCGGGCCCTCGTGTGGCCGAGGCCGCGCGCGTGCTGGGAGCCCGGATCCATGGGACTTGACTCGACTTCCACCTCTCATTCCTGGGTACGTCGACTCCCGATCGCGTACTCTCCGAACTCGGCTCCCGTAGGGAGGGACATTGCGATTGCCGGTCTGCGTCTGGGTAGCCATGCTTCGGCTGGACCGGACCGAGCAATACGCGAATGGAGGATTGCAATGACCGACAATCGAAGGCTCTTCGGCAGGCCCACCTGCTTGGGACTCATGGTCGTATCGTTCGTGAGCGTCGCTGCCTGCGGCGGCGACGCTGTGGCACCGGTGGCCGACACGGAGATCGCCGCGGCGGAGATGGGGACTGCGAGCGATTGGGTCGATCGGCAGTTGCCGAATCCGACCGGCGAGGTGCTCCTGAATTGGGCAGCGTTGCCAGACAACCGTGAGTGGGGTTCCACGGCAGGGATCGACATAGACCCCGACGGCAACATCTGGGCCTATGATCGCTGCGGAGGCCTGGCGCTGGCAGGCGGGTGCGAAGAGAACTCCGACCGTGACCCGGTCTTCAAGTTCAACAAGGACACCGGCGAGATCATGGCGGCGTTCGGCCGGGGACTGTTCGTGCTGCCGCACGGGCTGCACGTCGACGTCGACGGCAACGTCTGGGTCACCGATTCTCAGGGCAACGAGTCGGGAACGAAGGGGCACCAGGTCATCAAGTTCAGCCCGGAGGGCGAGGAGCTGCTCCGACTCGGGACGGCCGGTCAGCCAGGGAGTGGGCCCGGGCAGCTCAATGAGCCCTGCGATGTCATTACCGCCGCGAACGGCGACATCTTCGTCTCCGACGGGCACAGCGGTCAGAACCCCGATCCACCGGAAGGCGCCACCGGTCGAATCCTGAAGTTCTCGGCTGACGGCACCTTCATCAAGGAGTGGGGCGAGATCGGCTTCAGACCGGGGCAGTTCCGCACGCCGCACGCCATGGAGTTCGACTCGCTGGGGCGCCTCTACGTTGCCGATCGCGGCAACCATCGGATCCAGATCTTCGACCAGGAAGGCGAACTGCTCGACATCTACATGCAGTACAGCCGCATCAGCGGGCTGTTCATCACCGCCGACGACACGCTCTATGCGATCGATTCGGAGTCCGTCGTGCAGAATCACCCGGGTTGGAAGAACGGCATACGGATCGGGCCTGCTGGTGAGGATCGGTTGACCGGGTTCGTGCCCCCACATCCCCACGATGTCCGGTTCTTGCAGGGTGTTGCCGGTGAGGGGGTCGCGGTGGATGCCGAAGGCCACATCTACGTGGCGGAGGGCCCGGGATCACGTCCGACGGCCGGTGGCGGCATCACCAAGTACGTGGCGAAGTAGACTGCGCGATGCGCTCGCGGGCCTTACGTTCCGCCAGGCGCGTTGTTGGTACGCCGCTGGCAACCGATTCCTGCAAGAGCTCGCGGGCGGTGTGCGCCAGCCCCTTGAGCAGCGTCTCGCGGTCGTCACGTTGCTGGAAATCGCAGATCCCCAAGATCACTGCTCCCGAAGAAGAAACGACGTCTGGCACGAACAGGACCTCCCGTTCAGCGAGCACGTGCTCGACCTCGGGGGTGGCGAGGATGTTGTTGGCGGCCCCACAAATGGCCCAAGCTCTCAGCTGACGTGCCGCGGCGCCGGTCAGCAGGCCGCCGGCAGCGCAAGGGGCGAGTAGGTCGATGTCGGCGGCCAGCATGTCAGCCGCCGGTACGGCGGTCCCACCAACGGATTCGGCGGTTCTTGTCGCCGCGCTGTCGTCGAGATCGGCGACGATCAGCCGCGCTCCAGCGGCGGCGAATTCTCGTGCCACGGCGGCGCCGACGCTACCGCACCCCTGAACGCCGATGCGCAGGTCCGCAAGACCCGGATGGCCGGCGACTTCCACGCAGACGCGCGCGCAACCCACCACTCCTCGCGCCACCATGACAGACATGTCGGTCTCGTCGGTGCGTACCCAGCGGCTCCGCGACGCCATGGTCTGCAGGTCGGCGCGCGACGTTCCAAGGTCACCGGCAGTCATGAACCTGCCGCCCATTTCATCGATTCGCTGGCCCAGAAGCGTGAACGCGGCAGCACGATCGAGTTCGGGACGGTCCATCACCACCATCTTGGCGCCTCCGGCGTCGACCCCAGCGAGCGCACACTTCAGCGTCATGGCCCGTGCCAGGCGCCGAGCATCTTCGATTGCCGTCGCCGCCGAGTCGTAGCGCCAGGTCCGGGTGCCGCCCGCGGCGGGGCCGAGGGTCGTGTCGTCGATTACCAAGAAGGCGCGCAATCCGGAGGCCGCGTCGGTGAAGACTGTCAGTTGCTGCACGCCGGCGTCCTCGAGCTGTGTCAGCAGCGATTCCATTGGTCCGCCTTGTGCTAGCCCTATGGGTGGGTTCTAGCCGAGCCTGCCCGGCCCGGATCGATGCGCTGTATGCTACCGTGCGCCGTTCTGAAGCGATGTGGTCCGAGAGAGTCTGAAGTCCGCGGCGGACAGGAGGTACGTGCCGTGAAGATGCGCGCCGCGCTATTGCAGGAATTTGGCAAGCCGCTGGAGATCCAAGAGGTCGACATTGCTCCGCCGAAGGCCGGCGAGGCGCTGGTCAAGGTGCATGCCTGCGGCGTCTGCCACACCGACATGTACACCTGGAGCGGCGCTGATCCGAGCGGATTCGTGCCAACGGTGCTCGGGCATGAGGGTGCCGGTGTAGTGGAAGAAGTCGGTGAGGGCGTCACTTCGGTAAAGCCTGGCGATCACGTCGTGTGCCTGTTCTCTCCCGAGTGCGGTGAGTGCAGCCATTGCAGCAGCGGCAAGACCAACATCTGTATGGCCATCCGCAACACGCAGGGGCAGGGCTACATGCCCGATGGGACCCCGCGCCTTTCCGTCGACGGCACGCCGATCCGGCACTTCATGGGCACGAGCACGTTTGCCGAGTACACAGTCATGCCCGAGATTGCCCTGGCCAAGGTCAACCCGGACGCGGCGCTCGACAAGATCTGCACGCTGGCGTGTGGCGCCACCACGGGTCTGGCTGCGGCCTTGTACAAGGCGGAGGTAGAGGCTGGATCGACCTGCGCCGTCTTTGGCTGCGGCCTCGTCGGGTTAGGGGCCGTTGCGGGCTGCCAACTCGCCGATGCCGGGCGCATTATCGCCGTCGACATGTCCGAGGACCGGCTGGCTTCGGCGCGCCATTATGGCGCCACCGACACGATGGTTGGCGGGCCAGACACCGTCGACAAGATCGTCGAGATGACCGGGGGTATGGGCGCTGACTACACGTTCGAGGCCACCGGCCACGTCGGCGTGATGGCGCAGGCGGTCGAGGCGGCACGCATGGGCTGGGGGCTGTGTACGGTGCTGGGCGTGGCTGGTAAAGGCGAGACCCTGGACATCATCCCACGGTTCCTCATCACTGGCCGTCGTGTGCAAGGCGGTAGCTTCGGCGGCGCCAAGGGGCGCACCCACGTTCCGAAGTTTGTCGACATGTACATGGAAGGGAAGCTCGATCTCGATGGCCTGGTATCGCACCACCTGACGCTCGACGAGGTCATGAAGGGCTTCGATCTCATGGAGGCGCAGGACGGGATCCGATCAGTCATTACGTTCTGAGGGCGGAGTCCAGAGTTCCGACGCCGCAACGCCAGAAAAACCCGGTAGGGGAGACAAATGATCATCCAGCGCAGCATGAGCGACGGCTACCTGTCGAACAGCTTCGTCGTCGCGGACAAGCCTGGTGGGCACGGGGTGCTCATTGACTCCGGTGGCCCCGTGGAACCGATTCTCACGGCCATCGATGACAACGAGGTCACCATTACCCACCTGCTGCTGACTCACCACCACGTCGATCACATAATCAACAACGCGGTGTACGTCGAGCGCTTCGGCGTCGACATCTGGGGTCATCCGACCGAGCGCGAGTTTTGCGCCGACATCCAGCACGATCTCAACGACGGCGACGCGATCGTGTCCGGCGATCTCCGCATACGAGCGCTGCTGACGCCGGGCCACACGGTTGGCATGCTGGCGCTGGTGGTCAACGATGAGGTCGTCTTTACAGGCGACACGCTGTTCGAGGGAACGATCGGTGGCACGCTGGCCCCGGGCCACGCGACCTATGCTGACATCAAGCACTCGATCATGGAGGTGCTGATGAAGCTGCCACCGGAAACGCGCGTTTGCCCCGGGCATACCAACGACACGACGATCGGCGCGGAGTGGGAGAACAACGCGTTCATTCGCATTTGGCGCGGCCTGGACCCAGAGGGATCGACTCCTTGTATGGCGTTCGACAAGCCGGCCACGTTGGTCTTGCGGGCCCCCGACTACGACGGCGGCACGAAGTGCTGGGTACGCTTCGACGAAGGCGACCACGACGAGATCGTTCCCGGCTCGAAGGTGGTCGGCGACTGAACGCCTTCCGCCGATGACCACCGCTGCCGAGGTCAAGCAGCTCGTCACCGATTATCCTGAGGCCGCGCAGCGGGTCGTCTTCCTGTCGGCGTTGTTGCTTACCAGCGACGAGGGTCTGGACGCGATCGCCCGCGAGATGGTGGCACTCGCGAATCGCGATGGCGGGCGTGGTGGCGCAGCTCGGGCTCGGTCGCAGCGTTCCGTCGATCCGCAGCGAGGTTGAGCATCTCGGCGGAGCGCAGGGCGAGCTCCTGGTCGTGAGGGTTCCGGACCCGCGTCCCGATCGGGGAACGGCAGCGAACAAGTGAACGCCAGCCGCAGCCGGCTCCAGACATGCTCAGCCGGATCCTTCCGCCCGGGCGGCTAGCGACCGAGGTGACGCAACAGCGGTTCCAGAACGGCCCAGACGTTGCCGGCGACGATGCGATGTCCTTCGGCGTTTGGATGGATTCCGTCAGCGAGGTTGTACTCGGGACGGCCCCCGCCGCCTTCAAGCAGGAACGGAATGAGCTCGGTCGAGTTGGCGGCAGCAATCGCCGGAAATAGCTGGCGGAAGTCACTCGCGTACGGCTCTCCCAGATTCGGTGGCACCATCATCCCGGCGATGACGATGACTACGCCCGGCTTGGCCAGACGGGCCTTGTCGATGATTGCCTCCAGATTGGACCGCGTGCTCTCGACAGGTGTGCCGCGAAGCCCATCGTTGGCACCGAGCTCCAGCACCAGCACGCGCATGGGACCACGCAGTAGCCAATCCACACGGCGCAGACCACCAGCACTGCTCTCACCGCTAGATCCGGCGTTGACCACCCGATAGGGCCAACCGCTCTCGTCGATGCGTTTCTGAATGAGCGCCGGAAAAGCCTCTTCCGGCTCGAGCCCGAAGCCAGCGGTCAGGCTGTCGCCGAGAAACACGATGGTGGCCTCCTGGGACGCCAGTCCGCCGGGTGACCACAACAGAGCGCCGAGCAGCGCGATCGAAATCGGAATGGTTCGGGGGGTCACGAGCCAGCACCTTAACCATGGGGCAAACCAACGATCTTCTATTCTAATGACGCACCGAGCACCGAGCGTCGACGATACGTGAGCGTCGAGCCGGGCGGGATCTGTCTATGATTGGTTTCCTCCCCCCAGCAACGGCCCCTCGTCATGGTCGCAGCTCCGATTCTGGAAGCGCGTCGTCTCACCAAGACTTTCGCAGCGTCGCACGGAGAGCTCACGGTGGTGCGCGATGTCGACTTCGCCATCGCCCCGGGATCGACGTGCGCCGTTGTCGGGCCGTCGGGTAGCGGCAAGACGACGTTGCTGGGGCTGTGTGCTGGACTCGACCGCCCGACGTCTGGCGAGGTGTTGATCGATGGACAATCGTTGAGCGCGCTCGACGAGGACGAGCTGTCGATCTTGCGTAACTACAAGGTCGGGTTCGTATTTCAGAACTTCCAGCTACTACACACTCTGACTGCCCTCGAGAATGTCATGG
>DASCOT010000106.1:0-47377 GCA_036012155.1 Acidobacteriota bacterium | reverse complement strand
CTGGCAAATCCTGATGCAGCGTAGTCAACGTTGATCACTCTACGCGCTGCGGGACAGACTGTCAAGGCGGTACGCTGTGCAACTCTGCGTGCTGCTGCTTTGGCATCCCCGGCGCAGTCGTTGTCTTGGCGTCTCGGATGCAGCTGCTACCTTCGCGGCTCCGTCGCAGTCGCTATCGTGGCCGGCCCATAGCGGCGTGCCTTCGTATTCGCTCGACCGTGGCGCGAGCCGCGCCGTCGACTCCGCTAGAAGTAGACGCGATCCTCGCCGACGATCTCGTTGCCGCTGGCTGTGCGGAATACCAAACGCACCACGCCCTCGTCACCAATCGGCTCCTGATCGAAGATCGAATAGTGGATCGGGCCGAGTGTCACGGCCGGCGGGGTGTAGTCGGTGTTCTTGAAACCGATTCGACGGTTTGAGTAGTCTCGCCCACCGACGTCGAAGCGTCGGGCATAGAGCGTGTTGAGCGGGCGCTGCATACCGCCGCCTGCAAAGGCGGCGCGTGGGCGCTCACGCTCGACGATGTACAGGTCGAGGACACCGGAGGCGGTCACGGGACGACCTTCCCAGTCCTCGAGTACGAAGAAGACCTCGAGGCGTTGCAGACCGTCGACGAATGCGGCGACGGTGCGAAACCTGTAGGGCTCGTCCGCCCACCAGGCCGTCGGTGCGCCGAGAGCTTCGGCGACCAGGTCTAGATGCGCGTTATCTATGGTGCCGGTTTGCTGCAGCACCGCGTCCGAGGACGGACCGATCTGACCGCTGACCCAGTCCTCATGGACAGTCTGTCCTTGTGAGTCGACGAAATCGAGCTTTACCTTCACCACCACCGGGCGTGAGTTCGGGTTCGACACCCGCGTGCTCCAATCGTACGGAACGCTGCCGTTCGTGGTGTCTCCCCAGTTGATGGCCGGGGTTGTCACGCTGACCTGAGGACCGTTTGCCGCGAACGTACCTTCCTGCGCGATGCCGTTTGGCTGGATGGCACCAACGGCAGTCGGCAGTGGCTGCGACTGTGCCTCGGGCGGTGTGCCGACGATTCCGACGGTCAGCATGATGATCCAACAAACGGACAAGGCAGCGTTCTTTCGCATCATCGTCTCTCGAACGGATCAGAGGAGTCTCGGATAGCGCGATGGTAGTCAGTCCGGGCAGGTCAAGTCAGCCCTAAAATATCTCATCACATGTTTTATAGATGAATTATGGTCAATCGTGGCCTGAGCAGTGCTACAACGACGGTTAGAAGCGTTTTCGCTTTGGTGGTAACTCGCCCGTCGCTAGAATCGAGCCTGTCAGTCGTGTCTTCGCCTTCCCGTTGCCCTGGAGCAGGGAATGCTCGATTTCTGGCCTCGTGCGCTACATGGCGTCGGGCGCCGTACAACCCGCAAGCCGCACCTCCGACTCGCCGTGGCCCTGCCGTTCGTAACGGCGTTGCTGGCGCTGGGTGTCGGGCTCTATTCGTTCGAAGTGGGACGCACTGATGCCACGCACCTGATGTCGCCGCACGATGCCGCTCGGGTATGGGCGGCTCCGCCGGCCTCGTGGCTTTGGCTCCTGGGTCTGACCGCGTTCGGCGCCTGCATCGGTCTGGCCATTGCGCTTGCGTTCACTCGTCAGCTCCGCACGCTCGCCAAACGGACAGAGTTTCTGGCACGCCGAAACTTCAGCTTTCCGGTGGAGCTCGAGGCCGACGGCGAAGTGGCGCCGTTGGTGAGCGCCATCAATGATCTGCTGGAATCGGTTCGTGACTACGCGCGCCGCTCGGTTGTCGAGGGCCTTATCTCCTTCGCACGCGACGGTCGCGTGCTGTCGATCAATCCACGTGCTGCCGTGGCCCTGGGGGTGGACGCCGATCTGATGATTGGCCGTGAGTTCTCCGAGCTCATCCCGGAGGTGCCCGACAACATCGAGCTTACCGAGGCGCTTGTTGGAGCGCTGGAGCGCAGCGAGCCATTCGACCTACGCCGCCTCGCCTGGGTCAACCGGCGCGGTCAGCGACTTACTGTCGATCTCCAGGGCACGGTCCTGGCGGGAGAGGAGTCGATCATCTCGGTGCTGGTCGTGTTCGAGCGCGCCGCCGATACCGAGAAGGTGCAGCGCCAAGTCAGTCGCGCGCATCGCTTGATGGTCATTGGCGGCTTTGCCGCCGAGTTGGCGCATGAGATTCGCAATCCACTGAGCTCTGTGCTTGGTCTCGTTCAGCTGTTGCACGAGCGTCTACCCCCCGGTGATGAGGGTCACAGCCACCTGGACGTGCTGTCGCGAGCTTCCCAGCGCATCGAGCGCCTGGTGGGTCAACTCCTCGATCTGGTGCCCACCGAGATTCACGATCTCGAGCAATGTGATATCAGCGCGCTGGTACGCGACACCGTCGAGTTCGTGAGAATGGGACGGACAGAGGATGACGAGGTCGTGCTCTCGGAGGACCTCGAGCCCGAGCTTCCACCGTGCAAGGTGGACCCCGAACGGCTAGGCCGTGCCGTCGAGAACCTGTTACGCAACGCCTACGCCCATACGCCGGCCGGTGGTTGTATCGAGGTGGCGACGCGGCATCGTGGCGCTCAAGTAGAGGTAACGATTGCGAACACCGGGTCGTTCGTTGCACCCGAGGATCGCGAGCGAATCTTCCAGCCCTTCGTCTCAGGACGCGGCGGCACTGGACTCGGTCTGGCGATCGCGCAGCAGATCGTCTACGCGCATGGTGGATCGATCGATGTCGACAGCACGCCGGAGCACGGCACTGTGTTCATACTGCGATTACCTCTGTATGACGCTGGCTTCGTTGCACCGACCCAGGTCGCCGGCGGACAAGAGTTGGCAGCGGGAGCGGCGTAGATGGTGGCCTCGAAGCGCGTGCTCATCATCGATGATGATCCCGAGGTGCGCTACACGCTGCGTGCGTCGCTGGCTCGCGACGGGCTCAGTATCGATGAGGCCGAGACTGCTGCCGAAGGCCTCGAGCGGCTGGCAGAGCCCGACGCCGGGTACGACTTCGTACTGCTGGACCATCGTCTCCCAGACGGAGCCGGGCTGGACATTCTCGAGGAGATACGGCGCCTTCAGCCGGCCGTGCTCGTAGTGATGATGACCGCCTACGGCAGTCGGCGCACGGCAGCGCTGGCGGTTGATCGCGGAGCGTACGACTTCTTCACCAAGCCGATACAGATCGACGAGCTGCGTGTTGTCATGGCACGCGCTCTCGAACGACGCACCCTGGCGCGTGAGGGCACCAGGCTTCGAGCTCAGGCCGGGGGGACGACAGGCTTCGGCAACTTGATCGGCAAGTCCCGGGCAATGAACAAGGTCTTCGAGACCTTGGCAAGAATTGTGAGTTCGGACACCACCGTGCTGGTGCTCGGCGAGAGCGGCACCGGTAAGGAGCTCGTGGCCGAGGCCATTCACTTCAAGAGCAAGCGGGCCGAGGGTCCGTCCGTGAAGCTGAACTGTGTGGCGATTCCCGAAACGCTCCTGGAAAGCGAGCTCTTCGGACACGAGCGCGGCGCGTTCACCGGCGCCCACCAGCGCAAGATCGGCAAGTTCGAGCTTGCCGATGGCGGCACGATCTTGCTTGACGAGATCGGTGACATGAGCCTCGAGACCCAGGCCAAGATCCTGCGCGTCTTGCAGGAGCGCGAGTTCGAGAGGGTCGGTGGGGTGAAGCCCGTGCGGGTCGACGTTCGAGTGGTGGCGGCCACCAACCGCAACCTGGCGCTCGAAGTTCGCGAGGGACGCTTCCGCGAGGATCTCTACTTCCGCCTCAATGTCGTGACCGTGACGCTACCGCCGCTGCGCGATCGCGTCGAGGACATCCCCTTGCTGACCGAACACTTCATTCATGAGGCTAACGAAGCACACGGCAAGCACCTGGAGCGGATCTCGCCGGCGGCGCTCGATGCTGTAGTGGGCTATGCCTGGCCCGGGAACGTGCGCCAGCTTCGACATGCGATCGAGCGCGCGGTGATCTGGAGCGAGGGCGACGAGCTGCGGCGGCAAGACCTCCCCGCCGAGGTGGTGCGCGGATCGCTGGTCGCCGAGCGTGCCGCACGTACCGGAACCGACGATAGCCTGCCGATCACGATGTACCGCATCGAACGTCAGATTCTTATCGATGCTCTACGGAGCGCCAGTGGCGTCCAGGCGACGGCGGCGCGACGGCTAGGCATCTCGGAGCGCTCGATGTGGCACAGGGTCAAGAAGCACGGCATTGATGTCGAGCGGCTGAAGGGCTAGGTCGGCCCCACCCGGACCACTCTTCCACGGCGTCGCTCACCCGGCCCTCGCCAAGCCATCGCCAAGCCATCGCAGCGAATCCTGGCCGCTCGCGACCCTGCGTGGCCACGCGAGTACGCTCCTGGCTGATGCCGACCCCGCCTGGCATCGATGATCCCCCCGCAGCGTGTAGGAGTTGCTACATCTTTTGTAGAAAGACTCATAAGTCGTTGTAAATCAACGATTTACAGACTGTTTCGCAGTACGGATCGACACACTGCACTGGCGGACGGGGCAGACGCACCGAGCACCCGCGTGGCCGACGCTGGCCGTACATCGGCTTCGTATGGGTTCGCGAATATACCGTAAGCCCTTGTTCCGTAATGACTTACGCAGTTGACACAGGCTTCGCCCATGCGTCTTCCTCGCCGTGCGGCCGAGTTTGGCACGGCGGTTGCTCTCTCCTCGGGTGTCGAGTTCGGCTCGGCGCCTACCGAAACCCCGGTGACCAACGCCAACAGGGGAGTACGCAATCGTGCAGAAGCTGTATACCACCGAGACGCTCGCAGAGCTGCTCCAGGTCTCGCCGCGGACGATCCGCCGCGAGCGCAAAGAGGGTCGCCTGCCGTTCGTCCGCGTTCGCGGACAGATTCGCTATCGCGAAAGCGATGTGCGCTCATACCTCTAGCGCAACGCCAGCATGTCGATGGACACGGATACGTTTGCTTCGCAGGCCAACTGGGGCGCGCGCTAGATCCTCACCGGATCTCTAATCGCTCCTGCAGTTGACCAAGCCCCGCACATCGCGGGGGAACACGGAGGCAAACAATGCTGGGTCTTCACACGACAGACTCGCTGGCCGAGTACTTGCAGGTCTCGCCGCATACCGTGCGGCGCGAACGCGAGGCCGGCCGGCTGCCATTCATCCGCATCCGCGATCTCGTCCGGTACCGCCCGGAGGACGTGGAGACGTACTTGCAGAGCCAGTCGCAGGATCACTACGACGCGCGCCCGCTGTTCGGAGAGCGTGTCGCGGCAATGCGCTGACGATGGTCTGCATTTCACGTCGATGTGCCGGCGGCGGCGATCTGCCGCAGTGCCCGCCATCGAGAAGGGAGAGCTCCTTGCGCCGTAACGATGGCATGACGATGGTCGAGATTGCGGTGATTCTCGCTGTGCTCGGCCTACTGGTAGGGCTGGTGGCTAGCGCTGCCGGTGACCTGCTGGAGGAGTCGCATGTCGTTCGCACGCAAGAGGAAGTTGACCGTATCGGGCGCGCGATCGTGGAGTTCTATGCCGACACCGGCTACTTCCCGCGCACCAACGACACGTTCGACGGACGGCCCGGTGATCAAGAGGTCGGCGCCCTCATCAGCGCCGCTCCGCTGCCGGGAAGCACCACTGCGACACGTCGTCGGGACAAGACTACGAGCCTTCGAACCCCGACCCGTTCTTCACAGTGGGAATGTTGGTCAGCGACGGTGACACTCCCGATGAGGGTAGTGGCGACGATCTCTGGCTCTGGCGCCGCCCCTATGATGGCCACGTGGTCGACACCCTTGCCAACCATCTCGTACAGAACACACCAGGCGATGAGCCGTCGGCCGGATATCGGACCCCCGAGGACATGATCGCCGACGTGCCTTCACGGAACGCTCCGTTCGCTGGGCAGCAGGGTTTTGGTGCCCGCTTCGCCTGGCGCGGCCCTTACGTCTCGGCGCCGGTGCGATCCGACCCCTGGGGGAATCGCTATGCGGTGAACGTTCTGTACCTCGATCCTGTCGCCGACAGTGCCACCGACGACAACGCCGGCTACCGCTTCGATATCTTCGTGATGTCGGCGGGTCCGGACGAGGAAGTCGATACGCCGTACGAGATCGACGGTGTGGTGCCCGGCGACGACGACTTGATTCGCGTGGTGTCGGGAGGCAGCCGATGAACCCTGTGTTGGGTGCATCCGGCGGCCGCGAGCGGTCTCGCGGCGAGCGCGGTTTCACGCTGCTGGAGATCACCATCATTCTGGCGGTGATCGCGATCCTCGGCTTGATCCTGGCGCCGTCGGTGTTCAACTTCTTGAACCAGTCGCGGTTGGCACGAGCTCAGAACGACGTGCGGATCCTGGGCGACTCGGTGTTCGAGTTCTTTCGGGACAATGGTTTCCACGCCCAGTTCGCCGACGGCCAGCGCGAGTGGCACATTGCGCTGCTGGTCTCGGCCGGCGTCGTTGGCGAGGCGCGTCCTGGCGCCGAGCCCTGGCTGAACTCCGACCCTAACCTGATCGACTTCATCTCCAACCAGCTTGTCAACAATCGCCCGTCGTCAGGGAACATCGGGTATCCGTTGAAGACGGCGCTGAGCGGTTCGGGCTGGAATGGTCCCTACCTCAACGCACACATGCCGAGCGATCCGTGGGGCAATCGTTACGTTATCAACGTGGAGCACCTGTCGGTGAACCCCGGTGCCTTCGAGGCGGGTGGCGTGCAGCAAAAGCGGGCCGTGTGGGCTCTGTCGGCGGGACCCGACGGTGTGTTCGACACCCTGTATCCGTCGGCCGACGCACAGCTGCTCGGCGACGCCGCGGCCAGTCCTCTCGATATCAGCGCCCGGATCCAATGAGGCCGGCGGCACCCAGCCCAACGCAGCTCGGCTCGCCTGATAGGCACGCTCACGGCCACCGCTGTCGGCGCTCTTGTCAAGATACGCACCTTCGCTGGACATGGCGGGACACCACACAACCCCGCCGTTTGCACACCCTCGTGACGAACGGTAGGGTCGATCCCTGCTTACAGAGACCAAGCGAATGAGCCAGACGATCGGGTCGAAGCGAATGTCGGACACTACCCTGTTCACCACCTTCTCACTGGCGGAGTATCTGCACGTCAGTGCGAGGACCGTTCAGCGCGAAGTGGCTCGTGGACGTCTGCCGTTCGTCATGGTCGGCGGACGTCGACGCTACCGAAAGACCGATGTCGAGGCCTACCTGCGCTCGCGCCTGCAGCGCTCTCGCTTTCGCCTGATCCAGGGCGGCCGTAGCCTCCGCGCTTCGTCGTCGCTCTGAGGCTCGCCGCAGCCGGCGAATAGGGCCCTCCACGGCGTAGCATCCGGTGTGACTCGTCAGCCTCCCAGCGGTCCGTTGCCATCCTTCTTTCGCCTTCTGCCGAGGTGGGTGGACTAGCACGGCCAACGGCGGACTCGATCTGTTGCGCGTGTGCACCACTCCCTTCATGCTGTGCACCAATCAAGTCGAACCCCTGTACTCCCGGTTGTGAGCAATGAAGCGGCAGCGCCTCGAGACCGTCGATACCTTGGCAGAGCGTTTCGGCCTACCGCGCCGCACCATCGAGCGCGAGGTCATGCGGTGTCGCCTTCCGTATGTGAGCGTCGCCGGCAATTGGCGCTTTCGCGAGCGTGATATCGAGCTCTGGCTGGAACGAGCCGGAGGGTTGCCCAGGTTGCAACTGCTGCGGGGAGGTCGTGAGGATCGTCTTCCGGCCATGGTCCAGGCAACAGAGGCCGAGAGCGGCAGCAGCTGAATCGACCGGACAGGAGCGGCCAACTCCGGCCACACGTCGTTGAGCTCCCGCTGCAGCGCCCATACGCTTCACCCGACCGCTCACCATAGCCTGGACCAGTTGGGGATCTCACGTGGAAAGCAGCATTCGCGTCGAGACGGTTGCAACCCTGGCCTCGCGCCTCGAGATGACTCGTGATGCCGTGGTACGCGAGGTCGTCGAGGGCCGGCTGCCGTATGTCAACGTCGGCGGTCACTGGCGTTTCCGCGAGATGGATATCGAGTATTGGCAGAGGAGTCATGGGCGGGATGCGCGCCTCAAGCTCGTCGGCGAGCGCGATTCCGATTGATTCTCTCGAGCCCGATCGTGCTCGCAAACTCCGCTCGCAGGTAGACGCAGGCGCCTTCATGGCCGCGCATGTCCGGATCTGCGAAGCGTGGACAGCCGGCGCAAACTACCGCCAGGGTGTGGCTAGCTGGCGCGCCCTGAGCCGGTAATCTACGGGCTCTGGCGTTGTCTGGCTGCGGCTGCCAACGTCGCCGTTGGCGGCGCCCGACCGGCCGGCCAGGCGTGGCCGCTGGACGCGATGGGGTTTGGTTGGAGCCTTCGGCTGCGTCTACATTGGACGCTACGTAGAACGACGTGGCTCACGTCTCAGCTCTCGGCACGCCGGTGCACAACGCGGTCGCGGCACGCCGGTGCACAACGCGGTCGCCCGGTAGGTCGCGCCGCGGGCCTGCCGAAGGCAGACGACGTGGCCCCAACGAGGCCCAAGCGAATGGTTTCACGTAAGGTCGCGCAGCCGCGAACGTCACTGGACGTCGCATCCGAGCGAGGGTTCACGCTCGTCGAGGTCACCGTCATCCTTCTTGTTCTGGTGATCCTGAGCACCATCATGCTGCCGCAGATCGGCGGCTACAACCGACTTGCCCGCTTCGTTCGCGTCAAAGAGGATCTCGGGGCCATCTGCTCGGTCATCAAAGCGATGCTCGATGACGTTGGCGAAGGCGCCATCTTCGAGGAGGCCGGCTACGATCATCCCCCGGTTCGCACCTGGGCGACCGGCCTGCTGATCGGCGAGGGCGACAAGCCGAGCGGTCCCGACGACGAGTCGGATGCGCGCGCCAAGTGGCGGCTCGACTTCTTCGACATGTTCAATGTGGAGACGGCCAACGGCCAGAGGTGATCATGGGTTTCATGGATAACTTGCGCGGCGGTGGTAGCGTCGGCATCGAGCTCGGGCGCAGCGTCGCCGCGGCTGAGCTGCGCGGCGACCCGCCGCGGTTGGCCGGCGCTGGTCACGCAGCCCAGGCTGGCTTCAGCGGCCGCGAGCTGGGTCAGTGGATTCGTCGCTGGCTGGAAACCACAGGCATCAGCGGTCGGTCGGCGCGCGCCGTGGTGGTCGAGGGTGATATCTACCACTACCTCGTCAATATGCCCGAGATGTCGGACAGCGAGCGACACTTCGCAGCTGGTGCCGAAGTGCGCAAGCTGGCGCCGGTCCCCGAGAGCCAGCTCGCCTACTCGCACATGGCGGTCGGCTACGCCACCGAAGGTGGAGTTGCCAAACAGAAGGTGCTGATCTCGGCAATCGACAAGTCGACGATGCGCAACGCCGTCGACGCCATCGAGGCCGCCGGCCTCAGGGCAGATTCGGTCACCACGATTCCCGCCTCGCTGGCCCAGGCGATGGAGCTGTTGCCGCCGATCGCTGGCGGTACGGCGATCGCCTACCTGTCCGCCGGGCGTTCCTACCTGCTGGTCTTCCAGGATGGCAACCTCGAGCTGGTACGCGACTTCGCGCTGCGCGGCGAAGGCTCCGATTCGATAGCCGATCTGGCGGCCACCGAGCTGCGACGGTCTTTCCTGTACTTCGGACAACGTGCCCAGGGCGCCACGGTGCAGCGACTGGTGCTCGCCGGTCCGATGGACAACCTCACCGACCTGGCACCGCGGCTCCGTGAGGCACTCGGCGTCAATGTCGAGCTCTTCGATGTTAGCGATCATGTCGATCTGGGTGACGCTATTGATCCCATCGAGCAGCCGGCGCTCGCTGCCGCATTCGGTGCTGCTTCGATGGTCGGTACGGACAGTGCCAACCTCGTGTCACCGGAGCAGGTGAGCGAGGACCGTACGCAGCGCGCCATGTCGATCGGTCGTGTGGCCGCCGCGGCGCTGCTGCTCTTCTTGGTCGGATGGGGGTTGCTGGCGCTGCTCAACTCGGCGGTCAGCAGCAACCGCGTGACGCAGGTGCAAGAGCAGGTCGTGCAGCGGCAGCAGGAGCTGCGACAGGTACGGGCGACGGCGCAGGAGCGCTCGAGCCACGCAGCACGCCGCGCCCTGCTCGAGCAACGCTCGCTCGAGACCACGCTCATCGGTGCCGTTCTGCAGCGCCTGAGCCTGCGGGCCCCCGAGGAGCTCGTCATCGAGCGTGTCTCGTGGCAGCCGCTGGCTGGCCCGCGCGGTGAGCGCTACTGGGACGCGCTTGTCGAGGGCTTGGTGCTCGGCGACTCTCGCTCCAGTTCCCAGGCCGTGTTCAACCGCTACTACAGCATGGTCGTGAGCGATCCGATCGTGCACGACGTGCACTTGATCGAGCCGCTGGTGATCGGCTCCGAGGGCGCGCGCCGGGGCCCGCTGGTGTTGCAGCAAGCGGAGCAGATGCGGCAGCGCAACGCTCCTGCCACGGCTGCCCGGCGTGGCGCAGTCGATCCAGTGCTCGGGTTCGGACCGCCCATCGATCGACGCAACGTGACGCGATATGACCGCGACAACACGCTCTTGCAAGCCTTTGGGCGCCGCTACGGCGAGGGCGGGGTTGTCGGGAGAGGGAGAAGCCTATCGCAACAGGGACAGCCGCAGGGATCCGTGCGCACCACGCTGGACGATCTGCCGCCGTTCGGGCCGACAGCCGACTCGGTCGGCTTCAAGGTCGCGGTTCAACTCAAGTCGATCGCTGGAGGCGGGCAATGAATTGGTCGGATCTGCAACCCGAAGTTCGTGCTGCCATCCTCGGAATGGCGGTCCTGTTCGCAGCGATCGTGCTTTGGATGTGGTTCGTGCAGCCGATGCGTGCCAGAGAGGCATCGGCCTCGAACGAGATCGAGGCGGCCGAATCACAGCTCGATCAGATGGAGCGTGAGATTGAGAGCATTCCTCCCGCGGCACCCGCAGAGCGGGCTGCCTGGCAGGGCTCCAGTGATGAGCTGCTGAGTCGGCTCGGGCCGGAGTCGGAGCTCACTCTGCTGATCGAGTCGCTCGTGCGGCTCGGCGAGGCCGAGGGCGTGGAGCTGTTCATCACCAGTGAGAACGTCGCCCCAGTAGCCGGCGCCGGCGGCGCTGCTGGCGCGCCGGCCGATTCCGCCCGCGTGATCGGCGCGGTTCCGGGCGCCAGCTACGTACCGCTCAATTGCCGTCTGTTTGGCGATTTCGTTGCGACGAGCCGCTTTGTCGCCCAGGTAGGGCGCCTCGGTTGGGTTGCCGAGATCGCCGGCCTGGATATGCAGCGCGCCTTTCCGGAAGTCGTGACCGATCTGCGCTTGCTCGTCTATTTCCGCCCCAGCGCCAACGATGCGTCGTCTGGCAACGGGGCACCGGGTGGCTCCCGCCAGTCCGTAGGTGCTCAGGGAGGCGGTAATGGGTAGCCGAAATGTCTTGATGGTGCTGATCGTGGTCTTCGTTGCCGTGCTGCTCTACAACGCGCTCTACTTCACCGGCGTGGTGGGTGACTTCGGCGGCGACACGGAGCTCGGGCCGCTGCCCCAGGATCCTAGCCTGACGCCGCCGGGATTCGAGCAACAGGGCGCCGCTCCGACCCAGCGACCGGTGCCAAGCGCGCCGCGAGCTCAGGCTCGGCCGGTCGAGCGCCGTGGCGAGATCACCGCTGCCGACCTGACGATGGACACGAGTTGGGGTCGCAATCCGTTCTTCACGCCACGCGAGATCTGGGCGCTCGATAACTTCGCTCCGGTCTACACCGACGCCAGCGTGGCGTTGGACGAGGGCCTTTACCTTTCGGCGATCGTGACCGATAGCACGGGTCGCCGGGTGGCTGTAATCAACAACGACATCGTGACCGTCGGCGACCACGTTGCCGGCTTGCAGGTAGTCGAGGTAACCGAAGAGACCGTGGTCTTCGCCGCCGGAGGCCAACGGCATGTCCTGAGAATGGCTGACGCCGCGATCGGTCTGAGCTCCCGCAGCGGCACCGTCGGGAGGTACTGATGAACCCGCTGAGAGTCGGATCGAGGAGGTCTGGGATGATGAACCGAAGCGTACTAACGCCCCGATGGAAGATGGCAGCCGCCTTGCTGCTCGGTGTCATGGTGATTCCGGGTTGTGCGTCGCGTGGCGACAACAGCACGCAGGCAGGGCCGGCTACATCGGCCGCGGCTGCACCCTCACCGCCGCGCTGGGAGGAGCCTGAGCGCCCCTCGTTCGGCGATCTCGGTCCACAGACGAGCATTGCCGAGGCACCAGCTACCTCGATCGAGGAGTCGCTCGACGACACCGGCTACGATCCCGGTCGCGCCTATAGCCTCCGGGTGCGCGAGACCGACGTGCGCGCCGTGTTGTTGGCGATTGCCCGCGAGTCCGACCTGTCGATCGTCATCGAGCCCGATGTCGCCGGCGCGGTGACCCAGGATATTGTCGGGGTCACGCTTCCGTTGCTGCTGGACAGCCTGTTGACCCCGATTGGCCTGGAGTACCGGGTAGAGAACCGGGTGTTGAAGATCCGGCCTCGGCAGATGGAGACACGCTTCTTCTTCCTCGATATCGTCCAGACCGACCGCAACGGCTCCCGCAGCATGGGCGTCAGCACCGGCGGCCAGGGCAATCGAGGAGGCCAGAACGGCGGCCTCGCCAACGGCGGCGCCAGCGGCACTGGCGGTGCAGGCGCCGGTGGTCTGAATGGCGGCGTTGGAGGCCAGGGCGGCGGCGGCAATGGTGGTGGCTCTGCCTCGGTGCAGTCGAACGACCCGAGCTTCGTCTGGGACGACATCACGCAGGGCGTGGGCTTTCTCATGGGCGCCGGCTACGGCGGTGGCTTCGGTGGAGGCGGCCTCGATCCGCTGAATCCGAACCGCCAGCTGTTGCGCGGTGGGCTCGGCGGCTTCGGTGGTGCGGGCGGCTTCGGCGCCGACGGCCCCGCGCTGCATGTGAATCGCAGCGCCGGCACCATCATGGTGCGCCACTATCCCGACGTGCTTGAAGAAATCGGCGAGTACCTGGCGTCGGTCGAGGAGATCGCCCAGCGGCAGGTGCTGATCGAGGCGAAGATCGTCGAGGTGCTGATGCACCAGGAATTTGCTGCCGGCGTTGATTGGAGCGCCGTGTTCACCGATCTCGGTCTCACGGCCGGTCAGACGGTCGGCTCCAGCGCCCTGAACATCTTCCAAGCCGGCATCCAGCGCCAGAACTTCAATGCCGTGCTCGGCGCGATGTCGAATCAGGGCGATGTCGACGTGCTGTCGTCGCCCTCCGTCGTGACCATGAACAACCAGGTGGCGTTGCTGAGCGTCGGCACGCAGGAGGTGTTCTTCACCTCGCAGACGACCTTCAACAACCAGGGCGGACTGGCTCAGACGACCACGAGTCCGGGCACCGTCACCAACGGCGTCATCCTTTCGGTAACGCCGCAGGTGGCGGCCGATGGGTGGGTGACGATGAGCATCCAGCCGGCGATCACCAACCTGGCCGGCGAGGCGATCTCGCCCAACGGCGACCGCTTCCCGATCATGGACGTGCGGGTGACCGACAATGTCATCCGAGTTCGTGAAGGCGAGACCATCTTCATCGGCGGCCTCCTGGAGGACGTGACGCGCGAGAGCGTGACCAAGACCCCGATACTCGGGGACATTCCGATCCTGGGCTCGCTGTTCAAGCGCAAGGACCGCAGCAGCCGCAAGTCAGACCTCGTCGTGATGATCACCCCGACGGTGCTCAACGGCGACCGTGTACGTGAGCTCATGCGTGACCAGCTGCAGCGCCTCGAGATGCGCCGCCGCTCACGCCCGGGCGTACGCCGCGGCCAGTGATGGATTCCGGAGGCCAGCAATGTACCTAGACTTCCATGGGCTCATCGAGAAGCCCTTCAGCCTGACGCCGGACCCGAAGTACTTCTTCGCCTCGGGGTGTCACGCGGAGGCACGCGATCTGCTGCGCTATGGCGTGCGTGAGCGTGAAGGTTTCATGTGCTTCGCCGGGGCGGCTGGCACCGGCAAGACGACCCTGCTGCGCACGGTGCTCGACGGCTTCGGCGACGACATCGTGACGGCGATTGTCCTCAACCCCTACCTCTCCGAGCAGGACCTGCTGCGCATCATCCTACAGGACTTCGGCGTGGCCACACGGGCAGAGTTCGAGGGCGGGCAGGGGCGGGAGGCGAGCAAGCAGGAGCTCGTCGATCGACTCAACGAGTACCTCATCGGCCTCAGCATGCAGGGTCGTGCCGCGGTCCTCGTGGTGGACGAGGCGCAGAACCTGCCGTTGCCGGTCATGGAGCAGATCCGTCTGCTGTCGAATCTCGAGACCTCGAAGCAGAAGCTGCTGCAGATTGTTCTCGCCGGCCAGCTCGGTCTACGGCGGTTGCTTTCCGCCCCCGAGCTCAGCCAGCTGGCGCAGCGCGTTTCCGTGCGCTACACGCTACAGCCGTTCGGGCGCGACGAGATCGGCCGTTACATCGACCATCGACTGCGTATCGCCGGTAGCGATGGCGACGTGGTGTTCGACGACGCCGCCCTCGACCGGCTGCATCGCTACACCGAAGGTGTGCCACGTCTGGTCAACCTGCTGGCCGACCGTGCCTTGCTGGCCGGATACGCACAGCAGAATCGATCGATCGATGCCGGCGTGATCGACCGAGCCGCCACTACCCTGGATTTGAACGAGACGGATGCTGCACCGATCGAGCCGGCGGCGCCGATGCAGTTGATACAGCAGCCGACATCACCGCAGTCGTCGCGCTTCGCGAAGCCGACACAGGCGCTCGCTGGAGTCGTGTTGGCTGCGGCGATCAGCGCCGCGGGCTACACGGCCTGGAACGCCAACCAGACCGCAGCGCTGGTGGCGCCTCCGCCGGCGCGGGCCGAGGGTAGCCTCAGCGCGGCGCCCAACGAGGTGACATTCGGTGGCGGCAATGATGTCGTCGATCTGGCGATGCCGCAGAAGCCCTTCACCGTCTATCTCAGCTCGTTTCGACAGCCCGACGATGAATACCTACTCGAGTTGCGTGGGCGTCTGCAGGAAGCCGGTTACGGCAGCTTTCTCATCGGCGCCGACGTTCCGGGCATGGGAACGATGTATCGACTTACCGTAGGTGAGTTCGACGATCAGGCATCGGCTCGCGCTACGGCCTCCAAGCTGAAGGAATCGGGACTTGCCCACGCCGAGGCGGTTGCAGTCGCCGACGCCACCGGGAGCTAAAGAATCCAATGAGTGTCATCCTCGATGCCTTGAAACGAGTGCAGGACGAGAACCGGCGGCGCGGTGCAGCACCCGTGGTGCCGGATCCGGGGCCGACGCATGGCTCGAACGCCCTGCTCCGCCGCCTGAGCGCTCCCGAGGCCCCGCGGGTGACCGTACGTCGCCAGCCTGGCCCGACCGTCTGGATCGGGGCGCTGGCCGCCATCGGCATTGCAGTCGTAGCGACCGTGCTGTGGTGGATGCAGCCGAGCTTTTCCGGCCCGCGAGCCAACGACGGGCGCGCGCTGTTGACTGATCTCACCGCCAACCCGCGTGACTCCGTGCGCTTTCCGCCCGCGGGCTCGACGCCGGGTGGGGCTTTGGTGCCCTCCGGCAGTGACTTGGGCTCAGGTGGACCAATGGTGATCCCGGAGCCTGCCTCGCAGGCTGCCATGGGCGAGATGAACGACCTTTCGGCAAATCTACCCGAGGGTTCCAGCGCGCTAGCGATGGCCACCGGGCCGAGCGAGTCGCGGCCCGAGCCCGACTTCAGCCTCGAAGTGGAGAACAAGGGCACCGCCGCTCCGAGCGGCGGCAGCAATATCGACCTGACTTCGAACCGCCCGGCCGCCCCCAGTGTCAAGCGTGAGGCGCAGGCTCGCGCCATGGAGTCGCCGGGCGGAAACCTGGCCGCCGATCGCGGCCGCGGTGTGCCGCCCGCCGGCCGAACGCTACTCGACCCGGGAGTCCGCAGCGCTTTCGAGGCTGGCGTGCGTGCCCAGAAGGAAGGCGACGTAACCCGCGCCGAGGAGGCCTACAAGCGGGCGCTCCGGTACGATCCGCGCAACGCCAAGGTCAATGCCAACCTGGGTGTTCTGTACGAGCAACAGGGGCGCCTGCAAGCTGCCGAGCGCCACCTGCGGCAGGCCGCCGCCATCGAGCCCAACAATGCCTCGGTGCACAACAACCTGGGCGTGGTGCTTTATGGCACGGGCAACTTCGACGGCGCGCTGATCGAGTTCAACCGCACCTTGTCGCTCGATCCGGAGCGTCTCGACGCCTACACCAACAAGGGTCTGATCTTCACTCGGTGGGGCCGCTATCAGGATGCGGAGCGCGCCTTCATGCAGGTGCTGGCCTTGAGTCCTGACGATCCGCTGGCCAACTACAATCTGGGCCTGGTCTACGAGGAAATCGACGACGTCAGCCGCGCCGTCGACCACTACTATCGATTCCTCGTAGCGGGCGGAGCCGATCATCCTGAGATCGCCAAGTACCTCTCTCAGCACCTCGCGTGGCTCGAAGGCCGTCTGAATGGTGGCGCACAGCGTCGGTAGTCGCGTCCGCAGGCTCTTTTGTCTGACGGCGATCGCGGTCTGCCTGCCCCCCGGGTCGGCGCTGGCTCAGGGCATGTCAGAACCCTGTATTCACACCACCGAAGACGGCGCGATGCTGATTACCGACAGCGCCACCGATTCGAGCTGTGCTCCCGCGCGGCGTCCCACGACCTTCCGGCCGCCGGGTCGCCTGCGCTTTACGTTCGCTGTCGCAGAGCTCATCTCGCTGAGTCACGAGGTCGCCGAGCGCGGTGGCGTGGATCATCGACTCGTTGAGTCGCTGGTCGAGATGGAATCGGGCTTCAACCCTCGCGCCGTGTCCCGCAAGGGAGCCATGGGGCTGATGCAGCTCATGCCGGAGGTAGCCCGCGAGTACGGCGTCGAGACTCCCTTCGATCCGTGGCAGAACCTGGATGCCGGGGTGCGGCACCTGCGCGGCTTACTGAAAAAGTACGACGGCGATCTCGAGCGTACGCTGGCCGCATACAACGCCGGCGAGGGCGCAGTGCGCCGATACAACGGCATACCGCCGTATGCCGAGACCCAGAACTACGTACGCCGCGTCCTCTACCGATATCGGCAGCGCGTCGAGGGCGTCCGCCTGCACTGACCGCCGGTTCCGATTGCTTCGCCCGCGTCAGCGTGGGTGCCGCAGGAAAGGCGCGTGAAAGCGTGACGGCTCGTGATGCTCAGAAGCTATGGCGCCGTAGACGCAGCGCGTTGCCAACGACAGTCAGTGACGACAGTGCCATCGCCATCTCGGCGATTACCGGGTGCAGCAACCCGAGCATGGCGATCGGGACGGCAACGAGATTGTAGAAGAACGCCCAGAACAGATTTTGCCGGATGATCGCGAACGTTCGTCGCGCGATCCGTACGGCACGAACGACCGACTCGAGATCGCCGCGCACGACGGTGACATCGGCCGCCTCGATGGCGATGTCGGTACCCGTTCCAATGGCCACGCCGACGTCTGCTTGGGTGAGCGCCGGAGCATCGTTGATGCCGTCACCCACCATGACGATCTTCTTTCCTTCCTCTTGTTGCCGACGAATCCTTTCCAGCTTGGTGTCGGGTAGCAGGCCGGCCTCTACCTGGGTGATGCCGACCCGTGCGGCGATGGCGCGCGCAGTGCCCTCGTTGTCTCCCGTGAGCATCAGAGGCTCGAGCCCGAGCTGACGCAACTGCGCGACCGCGGCAGCGGAATCGTCTTTGAGCGGGTCACTGATCGCCAGCAACCCCGCTGCCTCCCCGTCGATGGCCACTGCGATCGCGGTCTCACCAGCATTCTCTACGCGTGTCGCCTCCGCCCGCAGCGCCTCGAGCGCGACACCGCGCTCGAGCATCATCTTTGGACTTCCGACGACGATCTCACGGTCGAGCACTCGAGCCGTGACGCCGCGCCCGACAATCGCCTCGAACTGGTCGGTGGGCGGGAGGTCGAGCCCGCGCGCCTGCGCCGCATCGACGACTGCCGTGGCCAGCGGGTGCTCCGAGGCATCCTCCACTGCGGCAGCCAGTCGCAGGACCTCGTTCTCATCGCAGCCGGGTGCTGCGCTCATGCTGGTCACCTGGGTGTTGCCCGCAGTCAGCGTGCCGGTCTTGTCGAAGGCAATGACATCGGCATCCACAAGGGTCTGCAGCGCCGCCCCGGAGCGGAAGAGGATGCCGTTCTCCGCAGCGCGACCGGTTCCGACCATCAGCGCTGTAGGGGTGGCCAGGCCGAGGGCACACGGGCAAGCGATGACCAGCACCGCGACGGCGGCGAACACCGCCAGTGAGACGACGCCCAGGTCCGGGTTTACCCAGGGGAGCACGGTTGCCGCAGCGCGCGCCACGGCGCCCAGGGCGTTCGGTGCCAACAGCCAGGCGATGAACGTCAGCGAGGCGATGGCTAGCGACGTCGGAACAAACACGGCTGTAACGCGGTCGGCGAGTAGCTGGATCGGTACGCGTGTTGACTGACATTGCTCAACCAGCTCGATTACCTGTGCCAGAAAAGTCTCGCTGCCGATACGCGTGGCACGGACCCGCAGCTGGCCGCGCTGGTTGAGCGTCGCACCGATGACGTCGTCCCCCGCCTGCTTGACCACCGGCAGGGGCTCTCCCGTTGCCATGGACTCGTCGACGGCGCTGCTTCCGGCGACGACGACACCATCCGTCGGAATGCTCTCGCCGGGCCGGACGACCATGACGTCGCCGGCCTCGACGTCCTCGATGGCCACCTCTCGCTCCTGTCCGTCGACCTCTACCCGCGCGCTCTTGGCGCCGAGCTCGACCAGTCGGCGGATGGCGTCTGAGGCGCGGCCCCTGGCCTTGGTCTCGATGTACCGGCCGGTTAGGTGAAAGGCCATGATCATCGCCGCGATGCCCGAGAAGCTGGCGACTGGCGTGAACAGGGCCAAGAGTCCGGTGGCGTAGGCGGCCAGGGTACCGAGCGCGATGAGCACGTCCATGTTGGGGCTGCCACGACGAGCCGCCCCTAAGGCGCTGGTCAGCGTATCGAGGCCGACGACGAACAGCACCGGGAACGCCAACAGCAGCATCAGCAGTTGGTGCAGCAGAGGACTCGGCCAGGGGCTGCCGAAGGCCCAACTGCCCGCCATGATGAGCATGATCGGCAGCGTGAAGAGCCAGGCAAAGAAGACGCGTCCCTGGGCCTCGCGCAGTGCTGCTGGTGTTCTGGCGGCTGTCGACGGCGCCGCGGTCGGGGGGTCGGTGACGAGCTCGAAGCCGGCCGACGACACTGCGCCAGCCAGAGCGGACAGCTCCACATCGCTGGCGTCGAACTCTACGCGCACCTTCTCGGTTGCCAGGTTCACGGTCGCATCGTTGACGCCTGGAAGAGCTTGCAGGGCGCGGGCGACGTTTCCGGCACAGGAGGCACAGTGCATGCCGCGTACCGGCAAGGTGCGCACGGTGGTGCTAGATGCGGCCACGCTCATCGTCCTCGCTCCAGCACCTGCATTACCTCGCGGACCCGCTCGTCGCGCACCCGTCGGTTGCCGGTTTCGGCCGCCTGCACGACACAGTGCAGCAAGTGGCGCTCGAGGATCGAGTCGTTGACGCGCTGCAGAGCACGCTGCGCGGAGCGCATCTGCGTAAGGATGTCGATGCAGTATCGATTCTCCTCGATCATTCGCTGTAGACCTCGGACTTGCCCCTCGATGCGGCGCAGACGGCTGATCTCATCGTGATGTGGCGCGCCATGGGGCGGTGGATTCATCTCGTGCCTCGCAGTTTCACCAGCTGTGACCTCAATACCCTAGGGGGGTAGGGTACCCGCGGCAGACTGCAGAACACAAGGCAGGTGTTCCCGGGACGGCGGCGAAGCGAAGCTCGTGCTGGTTCTGATCAGGAAACGGCCGCGTCGATCTCGCCGAACCGCTGGAAAATCTCGGCGTCTTGCTCGTCGGTGAGATAGCGGTCGGCCACCAGAAAGAGGATCTCGTCCTCTTTGAGCAGATGCTCGAGCACCAGGTGCACGATGTACAGGCCGTAGCCCCTCAGCATCTGGGCGACGAAATGATCGTCGGTGCTGCGGCATTCCTCGAGCGTCTGCTTGAACTTGCCGCTCATGATCTTGAGATCTTCATGATCAGCGATGCGGCCGTCGAGGTTGAGATCCTCGTCGAGGTAGCGTGTCAGCAGCGGGAACAGACCCTCCTCCTCCTTGCGATGGTGCACTGCCAGATCACAGTCGATGTAGCGCGCCACCTCCTCGATCCGGTCGAGGATCTCGGCGTCCGGCCCCTGATTGCCGAGCGACTTCAGGGCCGACGACAGAACCTGTAGACGTTCCTCGATCTGGCGGTGCTCGTGCTTGAGAACGTCGGTCGGTCGCAATTTGCGCGGGCGCTCGGTAGACGCGGAGGGCATCGTTGGGGTGGGTTGGAGAACTGTCGGAGGGCGAGACAGGCGCCCCAGTATAGGGAGGCGGTCAAAAGGGCGCAAATGGCATCGCGCGCCGGTTGCCAAACGCCGAGTACAACGATAGCGTGGTGGTGTCGGCTGGGGGCAACCGGCACCGGGGTGGGGGCAAAGAATGACTCTCTGGCGCGTCGATCAGGCGGCCGATTTCCTGGGTATCCGACCCAAGACTCTGTACGAGTGGGTGCGGACCGGCAAGGTTCCGCATCGAAAGCTCGGTTTCAACGTGCGCTTCGATCGCGACGAGTTGGAGCGCTGGGTCGAGTCACAGCCGGGAGCCGCCGGTGTCGATGCGCCGGTCAATGGAGATGGACAATCGGGCGAGTTGGCGGCGACCGCCGCCGCCGCCGCGCTGCTGATGCTGCGCATCGAATCCGACCTCGGACAGCATCTGAGCTTCCCGCAGCGGCGCGAGATCAAGCGGCTGGCCCGGCAACTCCAGGCCGCGGCGGACATCGACGGTTGAACCTGTTCGTCTACGGCGAGCTATGTTGCGCGGAGACTATCGTCGGTTTGCTCGGCAGAATGCCGATCTGCGTTCCGGCCGTGATGCGTGGTTACCAGCGCGAGATCAGCCAGGCAACCGGCTACTACGAGGCCCGCCCGGCCGCCGGCCAGCAGATCGTCGGGCTGCTGTTCGGGGAGGTTACGGCCGCCGAGACGGAGCGGCTCGACGAGTTCGAGGACGTTGCCAACGGTCTCTATCGGCGTCGAGAGTGTCAGGTGCAGCTGGTGGGTACGGGTCGCCGTGAAGTTGCGGCACAGGCGTACTTCGCACCAATCCCGCGCGCTAGCTGATCTGGTGAATGTGTTTGGACCGCAGGCTCAGAAGAGGTTGTCTACGGCTCACGATCGAGCTTGGACAGGATCTCTTCCATATGCCACTGGACCACGCGATCGTAGTGCTGTTTGATGAGATCCATACGGATCTGGCGCTGGTCGGGGTCGGTGGCTTGGCGGTATAGCACAATCGCGCCACGAAGCTCAGTGCCGAGATTCTCTACCGAAGCTACGATATCGGGCCGGTTCGTCGCTGACCATTCGCGAAACTCATGCCAGCGAGACAGATAGTTGTCAATCTTCATATGCCTCCCTTTCAGGGGAGATCATAGCATCGGATCCCGAGCCGGCAGAAGTGGGCTGGGCTGGCTTTTACGCCGCCAGGTGCGGCCAAGTTTGTTTGCCCCGGTAGCGCTCGTTGTCGGGGTGTGGGGGTGTGCCGGAGTTGCACCAGACATCAACAACGCGGCGATCGTGGTCCAATCCGAGATCCGCGCGCTGCTGGACGCCGGCGAGATCACCGTCGCGTTGGCCAGGGCAACGTCCTATGAGCGCCGCTCTCCGGGACCCGAGTCGTGGAGCCTGCTCGGGCGGGCTCTGTGGCGCTCAGGCGAGCTGCTCGAGGCGGAGAGTTTCTATCGGCGGGCGGCGAGCGCCGGCTCGACAGAGGGGACCCTTGGGCTGGCCCGCGCCGCTGCTGCCCTCGGACGATTCGATGAGGCGAGATCGCTGGCCGAACAGTTGGCAGCAGACGAACGGACGCACCCCGAAGCGCTGCGAGTGCTAGCCGCCGTCGCGTGGCGTCGGGGAAACTCGGTCTTGGCAGCGGAGCACTTGAGCGCCGCGGCCGAGGCCTCGCGGGACGCCGCCCTACGGGCGCGCCTGTCCACCGCCGCTGCGGCGGCGGCGACGATGCCGCAGAACTCGGACGGGCCAGTGATTCTGTGGCGCGGTTCTGCCGGGACGGTGCCGCTGGAAAGGGATTCGACCGGTGCGCCGATCGTCGTTGTACAGATGGGTGGCGTCGCGGCGCGGCTGAGGCTGTCGCTTCTCTCCCCGCGCTCGACGTTGTCGCCGGAGTTGGTCGGCCGGGTCGGGCTGGTTGTTCACGGCGACTCGGCTGGTGGCGGCCACGCGGTGGCGCCCGTCGAGCTGGGCGGGGTTGAGGCGACAGCGGTGCCGTTCGTGTTGCAACCACTGGATGGCGCCGAGGGTGAGCTCGGTTTCGACGTCATCTCGACACTCGACTGGGAGCTGTGGCTCAGCGACGATCGCATGGTCGTCCGACCGCCACACGCCGGCTTGCCGGCTGGCATCGGGAACCCGGGGCCGGGTGAGTTCCTGGAGCGACCGATGCACTGGGTCGATGTACGGGTACCCGTGGATGGGCTCGACGCGCAGCTTCTGCTGCTCCCTCGTCTGTCCTCCGTAGCGGTGGCGGCCGGTATCGACCTGTGGGGCCCCTCGCGGATCAGCGAAGGTGGATTGGCCCGGGCGACCGTACACCTCGCGGAGTCCGTCGACCAGCAACCGGACGGGGTCGTGTCGCTGGTCACTCGGCTCGGCGGCTTCGGCGCCCGAGTTGCGTACCGGCTCGAGTCGAGTCGCGATGCGCTTGCCGGGTCGACCTCCGTGGTGCCACAGGCCGTGCTCGGTGCGGAATTCGCGCACGCATGGGGCTTGCGATGGTCGTCTGAGCGGCGACAACTTTCGCTCATCGTGCTGGACGCGTCGGCGCGCTGAGACGGCCGGCTAGTCGAGGTAGAATGACCGCATGTCGACAACCGATACGCTTTCGCGCGACATCCTGCAGAAGGTCTGCCTCGAGGCCTACCCCAGCGATGAGCTGCTCGAGCCTGTGCTGGCGGATTTCGTTGACGTTGCCAAGACGCTGACCGAGAGCGACTACGGGTCGATCTTCGTGATGGAGAACGAGGACGGCGATGTCCGGTTGGTCGCCCACCGAGAAGAAGGAGAGCTGCTCGCCGACCTTCCGAACCTCCTCGAGCTCGACACTCAGTCACCGGGGATCATCACCTGGGTCTACCACAACAACCAGACCTATATGTGCAACGACGTCAGGGAGGATCCCTACTACTTTCCGGCTTTCAAGGACGTCCAGGCTGACCTGGTGGTTCCTATTCGGTTGCAGGGTCAGGCGATCGGTGTGCTGTCGGTTGAATCTCGCGAGCTAGACCATTACACCCGCGAGCACCAAGAACGGCTCGAGGAGTTCGCCGAAGCCATCTCGATGGTCATTGGACGCCTGTGGCTGACGCGTTACTCGCGCCGCCGCGGCTACAACGTCGAGATCGTCGGGGTGTCGAAGCAGATTCGCAACATCGAGGCACTCGTCAAACGGGTCGCGCCCACCAAGGAGCCGGTCCTGTTGACCGGTGACAGTGGCGTTGGCAAAGAGCTGCTCGCTCATGGCGTGCACTACTTCTCGCCGCGTCGTGATCGCGAGCTGATGATCGTCAACTGCGGTGCGTTCGCCGAGGAGCTGCTTGCCTCCGAGCTGTTTGGCCACGTCAAGGGCTCCTTTACCGGCGCACACCGCGACAAGGCGGGCAAAATGGAGCTGGCCGACGGGGGTACGCTGTTTCTCGACGAGGTCGAGGCGATGAGCCCGCGCCTCCAGGTCATGCTCTTGCGCGCGTTGGAGTACGGGGAGATTCAGAAAGTAGGTGAGGATCGTGCCGCTCGCCGTGTCGATGTGCGTTTCATCGCGGCCAGCAACCAGAATCTGCCCACTCTGGTCGACGAGGGAGCGTTCCGCGAGGATCTCTACTACCGCTTCAACGTTTTCGGTATCCGCGTACCGGCCCTGCGCGAGCGTCGCGAGGACATCCCACTGCTGGCCGAGCACTTCCGACGTGACTTCGTGGAAGAGAACGGCAGCGGGCCGACCGGATTCAGCGACCAGGCCGCGGCGGCGCTGGGCGGCTACGACTGGCCGGGCAACGTGCGCGAGCTTCGCAATGCAGTGCGTCGCGCCTCGGTGCTGTCAGAGTCGGAACAAATCCAGGTCGACGACTTACCCCCGGCGATCGGTGCTGCAATGAGGGGGGCAGGGCGGCCGCCCACCGCGCCCGGCGTGGCGCTGTCGGAGACCGATCTGGGCAACGCCAAGCTCGACAGCATCGTGGCGGCGCATATCCGTCGCGTGCTCGCAGCGGTCAAAGGCAATAAGACGCGTGCCGCCGAGGTGCTCGGGATTCCGCGCACGTCGCTGTACCACAAGCTGCGACGGCTCGACATCGACGTGCCTGAGGACAAGGCGTCGGCGCATCGACGCTGACCACACTGCGTCGTCGGCCGATCGTCAAAGAGCGCCCGTGTCGAGCCGACTCCAGCGTGAACGGAGTGTTGCCGCGCCGGTCGCCGACTTGTGACGCTCCCGACCAAGCGACTGACAGCAGGGGACTTGCCGATCCTCGACGACCCTGGAGAGAACTGTGTGGTCTGGCCAAGTCCGAGTTTGGCATCGTCCTTGCTTTATATCGCCATGAGGCCGCCGGGCATCAGTCGGGCCGGCTCGCGGAACCGGGATAACGTCGGACGGAAGGGGAAACAGGGGACCCTCGCTCTGAACCCGGTGAGCTGGCCCGGCGGGTGCCCGGCGGCCTGTCGTTCAGCGGCGCCGATGGTCGCAGCAGGCGTGTCGGAATCTTGCCGCCGCCGGTCAGAGCTGGAACGAAAGGAATCCGCCGATGCGGCGCATCGAGAAGAGCCGATCAAGGATGCTGCCGCTGCCGCCGGTGATTGCCCGCAGCTCGCGATAGTCGGCGCGGAAAGAGACCTTTTCCGACAGGAAGATGCGAAAGCCGATCCCGAAGGCGATCAAGGGACCGGTCTCGAGTCCTCCGGTCGTCTCGATACCGAACTCCGGCAGCGTCTCGGCTACCCTATCCCGTAGCCGCTCCTTGGCGTGGTAGATACCGCCGCCCAATGCGAGATACGGAGCAAGCTTGCTGGAGCGGCCGCCGGATTGGAAGATCATGCTGACCAGGCCGTGGTTGACCTGACCGTTCGGTCCGCGCGTCACGCCGCCCTCGATCTCGATGCCGACGTTGCCAGTCGAGCGCTTGAAGTAGCCGACGGCGGCCCCGAGGTGACCGGAGGCCGAGCCTCGCATCTGCACTCCTGCGATGACGCTGATCTGGAATCCGCCAACTGGGTCTGAAGGCGGTCTGTCGCTGCGCCGGGTGGTTTGCTGAAGATCAAAGAGCCCGACCGTCCCCGTGCTGCCCGACTTGGCCTCCTCGTCCGCCGCTACCGGTGAGCCCGGTGCGGTAGGCGTTGCGCTCGCTTCGCCCGGCAGGAGAGCCAGGCCGATCAGCAGTGGAGCAGCGAACAGCGAGCGCAACCTCAAAGGGAGCTCCTAGAAGAGGATGGCCTTGCCGGAGGGGAAGGTGCTGGTCCGATTGACCAGCGGTACCATCGCTCCCGGCGTCACCCCGATGGGAACGGTTCCCTCCAGAACGATTAACTGTGATCGACTGAGGAAATCACTCGCCCCGCCCTCCAGGCTCACGGTGATGCGGGCCCCCGCAAGGCTGGCGGGAAATGCCAGGCCGCCCGACGCGTTGGTCAGCAAGTCCTCCCCAGGGCGCGCCGGGGCCAGACTGCTATCGGCGCAGAAGCGACAGCTGTCGTCGGCCTGGTCGGCGCGGTCGAAGCGGCCCACGGCGACCGAGCTGCCGTTTATGTCGATGAACAACTCATATTCCAACGCGGCGGTGGTGTCGGGGAGGCCGACCGAAGGGTCGCCGTTGCCATCGACCATCCAGATCCCCGAGGTCTCGTTGGTGTTCGGACCATCCGTGGGACTGAAGACTCGCATGCTGCCACCGGCGCTCGTGATGGCGCTCGAGATTGGGACCGCCAGCGTCGCGACACCCTCGATGAAGGTACCCGAGAGTATCTGCATTCCGGACGGCGCCTCGGGCGCGTCGGCGTCGGACTCGACCGTGATCAATATGCCGAGGGTTTCGCGCAAGGCAAACTGATCGGAGCGAAACTCCCGGAGCGGGGCGCCCGAGGTGTCGACTATCTGGCCGCCAGGACCGATATTGAATGTGGCGAGGCTCTCCGACTCGCTACGCTCGAGCAGCGCCCACAAGTAATAGATTCCCTCGGTGGCCGGGTCCAGTGGCTGCAGCGAAGCCACGTCGATCAAGATCGCTTCGACCTCGCCAATCGCTTTGGGCAACGGCGTGATCTCCGTCGGCGTCTGGTTACACGCCGGCAGCAGCACCGCACAGACTACGACCAGGAGGCGAGACGCCCCGATTCGTTTCCAGGACATTATTTGCTTTCCTGCGAGTCCTTCTCGAGGTGCTCGATAATCAGCGTGTACAGCGATTCACGGTCGCTGAGGCCCTCTCCGAGCCCCTTTTCGAGCGCGCCAGCCAATTGCTTGGGGCTGAACCCACGATCGACCAGCCAGGCCCGCGCGTCTTCCCACGTCGGTAGCCACGCAAAACCGCTTGCCAGAACGTCGTGGCCGCCAGCCGCGGCGGCCGTTTGGTTCGGGCTGGTGATCAGGTACACACTGGCCTGGAACGGTGATCCGGCCTTTATGACGCCATCGATATCGAAAATGTAGTGGCCGGGCTGCGGATCCCATTGAAGTCCGACACCGCGCAGACGCGCCGCCATCGCGATCTCTGACTCCGTGAAACGCATAGTCCCTCCTCCACGCTAGATTGTAGCAACCAGGCAAACCTCGTGCCCATCACTGACACGCGTGGGAGTGGGTGGGGCTTCGGTTGCCAGTCTAAGGCGCGCACTCTCGGGCGAGCTGTTGCGAGCCTTTGACGACCGCAAAACACCGCACCGTCGCATACCGCACCGTCGCATGCGGGTGGCCAACGCGGTTCAGGGTGCGATCATCGCGCCTGTTCAACAGCAGCGCGTCAGGGGACCAGAGTGACCCCGACCCCATGTTGGTACACGGCGTTGCCGCCGAGGTAGGCGGTGGTCGCGAGTGCCCCCGCGCCGAGTAGCGCCACGACCCAATACAGGCTGCGGCCGCGCTCTGGAAGCTTGCCCCTGGCAACGAGCCGCCAGGCAGCGAGCGGCGCGAACGTCGCCAGCACGACCCATCCGCCGAGCCGGTGTCGAAGCACCGTAACTTCAGCGGCGCCGGTTGGTAGCGCGGCGTTGTACGCCGCGTAGCCGGAGAGCACCGCGAACGCCGCGGCTAGCGCCCCGAACGTCAGCGTCCACGACGCGACGATGCGAAGGTCCTGTTCGTCCACGGTGCTGGACAGCAGGTCGCACACCACCGAGGTGGCTAGCAGGGCTACCGCGAAATCAACGACGACGGTGTGGGGTACCAATTCGCGATGCTAGTTCTGGTCGAGCGATGCCGCGGCGCCGATCGGGTCGGCCACCTTGAATACACAGAGCGCCCGGGCCATCCCGGAAACGGCAGTGGCGTACGCGTACTCGACGTTGATGCCGGCCTCTGCGAGCCGCACGGCGACCTTGCCGAGCGCTCCTGGCTCATCGGACACCTCCAGGGCCAGCACCTCGATGGTCGAGAATGGCAGGCTGGCTTCGCGCAGCACCTCCTCGGCGCCGTCGACGTCGTCCACGAGCATGCGCACGACTCCATAGTCGCTGCCCTCCGAGGTCGTCATCGCACGCAGGTCGATGCCGTTCGACTCCAGCCTGTTGCAGAGGGTCGCCAGGCGGCCGGGAACGTTCTCCAGGAAGACGCTGATTTGTCGCAGGACGGGCATCTGGGAAGACCTCGCCGCTCGTAGGAGTGCTCGAAAGGACCCGTTTCGCGGAGAGTCTATCCCGAGACCCGTTCCACGAACACGCCGCCGGCCACCGCCAGCCCCAGAAGCGACGTGCGATCGCCCACCCGCACCGTTACCGAATCACCGCGGGCTCCGCGGTCGACTATCTCCAACTCCGCTTCGAGTCGGACACCGATCTCGCCGAGGTAACGGAGGAGCTCCGCGTCACCGTCTATGACACGTCGCACGATAGCGTTCTCTCCGACCTGCAAATCCGACAGTGGCGGATACTGGGGCTCCTCCATCGACCCGTCGCTGGCGGGAATGGGCGCACCGTGCGGATCGGTACCCGGACTCTGAAGTAGGCGATCGAGGGCTCCTACGAAACGCTGGCTCACGGCGTGCTCGAGGCGCTCGGCTTCCGCATGAACCTCGTCCCAAGGGTACTCGAGGTACTCGCTCAGAAAGCGCTCAATTAGCCGATGGCGCCGGAGCATGCGCCGCGCCAGGCGCTCGCCGTCGTCGGTGAGAATGACACCTCGATAGGGCTCGTGCTCAACCAGCCCGAGCTTTGCGAGCCGGCGCATCATGTTGCTGACCGACGCAGGCCGCACCTCCAGCCGATCGGCGATCACCGACGTTTGCACGGGAGCTCCACCGCCCCCGAGCTCGAAGATGGCCTTGATGTAGTCCTCGATCGACTGAGACGACATCGATTTGTCCTCGTCGTTGCAGGTCGTTGGTCTGCCTACCGATTATCTCGTACGGGCTCCTAGTCGCTGGAGTCAGCGAACAGCGGGCGCTGATCCCACCCGCCCACCGCCAGGTCTTCCCCGATCGCCTTTACGGTCACAGTGTTCGTAGTCCCTGGACCACCCACCGGGAAGCCAGCGGTGATTACCACGAGATCGCCCTCATGTAGCAGCTCCCCCTCGCGAGCCGTCGCCTCAGCCTCCGCCAGCATCGCCTCGTGGGTTGGAACCTCGTTGCCCAGCAGCGGGATCACCCCCCAGGTCAGCGTCAGTCTCCCCACCGTGACCGGATGCGTGCTGATCGCGAGGATCGGCTGACGCGGCCGAAACTCCGCCATCTTGATGGCTGTGCTGCCAGTGCGGGTCGGGACCAAGATCGCGGCTACGTCGAGAAGTCGAGCGACCAGCGCTGCCGCCGCGGCGACCACGTGCGGAACCGAGTCACGACGCTCTGTCGGTAGCTTCCTGTCGACCTCGGGGCGCTCCATATCGCGCTCGGTGGCGATGCAAATGCGGCGCATGATGTTCACCGCGCCAACCGGGTTGGAGCCGACGGCAGTCTCCTCCGACAGCATCACGGCGTCGGTTCCGTCGTACAGCGCGTTTGCCACATCGGTGGTCTCGGCACGTGTTGGCCGGGTGGCCGATACCATTGATCTCAGCATCTGGGTCGCCGTGATCACCGGCTTTCCAGCCGCGTTGGCGCTCCGAATGATGCGCTTCTGAGCGCGCGGCACCTCCTCCAGGGGTATTTCTACAGCCAGGTCACCCCGCGCCACGAGCAAGCCGTCCGACTGCTCGATGATCTCGTCCAGGTTCTGCATCGCTTCGTGCTTCTCGATCTTGGCGATCACCGGCAGGTTGCCGCCGTGCTCGAGGATCACGCTGTGCGCCAGCTCGACGTCGGCACCGCTTCGCACGAACGACAACGCTACGAAATCGACCCCGGCCGTCACGCCGAGTGCGATTGCCTCCCGATCTGCGGGCGTAATGGTCGGTAGCGATAGCGTCCTGGTGGGAAAGTTCATGCCCTTGTGACTGGACACGGGTCCACCGGAGATCACCCGACAGTGCACCGCATTGTTGTGGATAGATTCGACCTCGAGCTCGACATCGCCGTCCCCCACGAAGATCCGATCGGCGGGCTCGAGCTCGTCTGCCAGCGATGCATAGTTGACCGAGATCTCGTCGGCGTCTCCCGGCGAATCGCCAGCCACCAGTCGCACCGCGGAGCCGCTGTCCAGGAAGATGGGTCCATCGGGGATTTCGCCGAGCCGCAGCTTGGGACCGGGAATGTCGAGCATGACTCCGATGGGGTGGTTCCTCGCCGCCGAGATCGCACGGATTAGCGCAACGGTGCGACGATGCCATTCCGGCTCGCCGTGCGAGAAGTTCAAGCGCGCCACATCCATGCCGGCGTCAATCAGAGCTTCGAGCTGACCACGCTCCTGCGTCGCCGGGCCGATCGTGCAGACGATCTTGGTCCGGCGACCCTGACCGAAGCTTCGCTTCACCATGTTTGCTCCAGTACCGATTCACCGGGTGGCTGAAGTGACAGCGTTGATCCCTACGGTAGGTCCCAAGGCTCGATCGTGTCGACCAGCTGTACCTTGAACCGGCGTGGGTAGTCGGTCGGTACGCGTAGCCAAACGGCCACCATCTGCGGCCGACCTTCCTGCACCTCGACGAGACGTACCTCGCCGGCAAAGAACCGCTGTCCGTCCGGGTGCGATTGCAGCTCATCCCATACGGCGGCTCCGAGAGTGTCGATCCACAGCCGCTGGATCTCCAGGATCACGCCCTTCAGATTGAGCACGGTCTCTGGCAGAACGCGGCACGGACAGTAGCGGATCGCGTGGCCGCACACCAAATCTTCGCTCACCAACTCCTTGATGCGCGCGTATGTGCGCTTACTGACTGGCTCGAGCATCTCTCTCCCCGGCGGTTTTCTGTCCTACTCCGAGCAGCGCCGCGAGCTCATCGAGGCTCACGATCGTGTGACTCGGTTGGTCGTTGTCTGTTTGCGGTCCCAGGTGGCGAAACTCGCCGCGCCGCATCCACACCGTGGTCATCCCGAGCTCATTGCAGTCACGAATCTCGCCGACCAGCCGGTCGCCCACGCACACGCAATGCTGCGGTGCCAGAGCGTGGTCTGCAACCAGCTCTTTGAACGCGTCGCGTTTGTGCTCTCCGATGACCGACGAAACCGTCCGCACGGCGCGGAAGAACCGACCGATTGCGAGCCGCTCGACCTTCCGCTGTTGGGTATCGGGGTCGCCGGCCGTCACCAGGAAGAGAGCGTGGTCCGGAGCGAGCGCCTCGAGCAAACGCCGGGCACCGGGCAGCAGACGAATCGCCGCGACGTCGGTGGTGAAGTACGTACGGCGGCCGATCTCAGCGATCGCCGGAGCCTCGTTGCTGGTCGGCCCAAAGCGTTGCACCGCTGCCGTAAAGTAATCTGCCCCCCGGCCGTGCGCGGCCAGCTGCCGCATGAACGCTGCGGCCGCCGTCTCATCCGTATCGAGCCCCGCGGCCACCATATCGGCGGCAGCCTGCCGCAAGGCCGGGCCCACCAGCGTTCCCAGCGTATCGGCCAAGGTGTCGTCGAGATCGAAGAAAACGGCATCGGTGTGCTGGAGTTCGATTGCCATACCGATAGGATGGACGAGGCGGTACGAGCACGGCAAATTCCCGCCTCCCCGATGACTAAAGCTGATGGAGGCTTTATGCGCAGCTGGCGCGCGTCCTGTGCCACCAAGCCGCTCTTGCTAGCGGCGCTGCTTCTCGTCGGGCAACCCGGCGCGGCAGCTCAGCAAGAGCCCTCCTTGCTGCGGCTGCTCGAGCTCGCCGACTACTACGACCTGATCCGCACCGGAGACATCGACCCAGGGCGCGACGGCCGCCGTGTCGTTTTCTCGCGCACCACTATGGATCGTGTCACCGACGCCAGCGTGACGTCGCTGTGGGAGATGGGACCCAACGGTGGTGGCCTGCGACGTCTCGTCGAGCGCGGGTCACACCCGCGTCTTTCGCCCGATAGCTCGTGGCTGGCGTACCTGCGAGACTCCCAGATCTGGCTGTTGCCGTTGGTCGGCGGCGCGCCCTGGCAGTTGACCGACTTGCCGGAAGGAGTGACCGATTTTTCCTGGGGCCCGGGCGGTGAGCACATCGTGCTGGTAAGCCTGGAGTCCCCGGCGATCGCTCAGCTGGGCCTGCTGACAACCGCGGCCGAGGCGGAGCGAGTCGAGGCGCCCTTGGTAGTAACGCGCCTGCAATCCAGAGCCGACGGCGTTGGCTATCTCGGTACCCGCCGGTACCATCTTTTCATCGCCGACGTTCCGCTACAGGCGTCGGCGCCGGTGCTGGCTCGTCGTCTCACCGAGGGTCCCCAGGACGATGCTTCGCCGGTCTGGTCGGCCGACGGGCGTTGGATCGCGTTCGTCTCGAACCGGATCGCCGATCCTGCGGACGCCAGCAACAGCTCAGACATCTGGCTGGTGAGCCCGCAAGGGGGGGAGCCGATCCAGGTTACCCGTAGCGGGGGAGCCGAGGCGATGCCCGCATGGTCGCCCGACAGCCGGTTTCTCGCCTACCGACATACGCCCGCCGATCCGCCGGTCTACGCCAATAGCCGATTGCGCATGGTCGGTCTGTACCCGCCGCAGGCCGACGACGACGATTCGCCGCCCCCGGCGGAGCTGCAGATCGGGGAGCCGCAGGAACTGACCGCACAGATTGATCGCCCGATCGCGTCTGCGCCGGTGTGGTCCCCGGACCGGGCAACGATCTACGTGACGATCCAGGACCGTGGAACGGTACCGCTGTTGCAGGTGTCGACCGGCTTGGTTCGACTCGGTCAGCGTCGTCGCGGCTTCTTGGGCATCGGACGTCGTCGACCGTCGCCCGCCGTGCCGGCCGGTACCGCTGGCGCAATCATTGCCGGTCCGCGCGTGGTCGGTGCGTTCGCCCTCACCGCGGACGGATCGCAAGTGTTGGCCGAGCTGTCCTGGGGAACCGA
This sequence comes from Acidobacteriota bacterium, assembly GCA_036012155.1. Classification (GTDB taxonomy): domain Bacteria; phylum Acidobacteriota; class UBA890; order UBA890; family WLXD01; genus DASCOT01. The sequence continues at coordinate 14,677 of DASCOT010000106.1, read as the reverse complement.
ACCGCCGGAGATCTACGCGGTGGCGACCGACGCCCAACCGATGGCCGTTCCGCTCCGCGACCCGAACGCGCACATGCAACCCACCGCCTTGCCGCCGCCGATCGATTTGGTGCGACTCACGCAGCTCAACCAGCAATGGCGGCAAACGATGCGGCTGGCGGAGCCGGAGCCACTGCGCTTCTCCAGCGGTCAAGAGACAGTCATCGAAGGCTGGCTCATGCGGCCGCTGGACGCCGTCGACGGGGCTCGGCATCCGCTCATCGTTCGCCTGCACGGTGGGGCGATGGATCAGTTCACTTGGGCGTTCTCGTGGGAGCGGCAGTGGCTCGTGGCGCAGGGCTATGCGGTGCTTTTTCTGAACCCGCGAGGCTCATCCGGGTATGGCCAGGACTTCGCTCGAGGCCTGTGGGCCGCGTGGGGTGGCCTGGATGCCGACGATGTCCTTGCTGGGGTGGATCATCTGCAGCAGCGAAATACGATTGATCCCGATCGAGTTGGCATCAGCGGGTGGTCCTATGGCGCGATACTGACGAACCATCTGCTCATCATGAGCAACCGCTTTGCGGCAGCGATCTCGGGCACCTCAGAAACCGATCACTTTGCTGGCTATGGCACCGACGAGCTGAGGCGGTGGTGGGAACGAGAGCTCGGACTCCCCTACGAGCCAGCCGTGCGCGAAGTCTACGGGCAGATGGCACCGCTTCTCGCAGTCGGTGACGTTGTCACACCGACGATGTTCATGCTGGGGGAGAAGGACTGGCGCGTGCCTGCGTCGCTCAGCGAGGGCATGTACGCGCGGCTGCGTCGACGAATGCTCGACGGTGGGCCCCAGACGGGGTTGATTGTCTACCCAGGCCAGGACGACCCCATCGGCCGGCCATCGCTGGCAATCGATCGATGGCGTCGGTCCAAGGCATGGTTCGATCGCCACCTGCTGGGCGACGAGACGGCCGATCCGTTCTTCGGTAGCGGCGCCTGGTGACAGTCGCTCAACTACGGTGAGCCTCCCGATCCGTCAGGCGTGCGCCGGCAGGGCTCGGATTTGAGCCTCCGGCGCATTGCTCTCAAACGTCCTCACCAAGTGACGATGGCAGGTGAAGGCCAGAATCTGGTGCCCTTCGCTGGCGTACAGATCCAGCAGTGCCGCGGTGGCTCGGGCGCGATCGTCATCGAAGTTCACCAGGATGTCATCCGCCACCAGGGGCAGGGGAACGGCCTGGTTACCGTAGGCCTTGGCGAGCGCAAGGCGCATGGCGAGATACAGTTGCTCGCCCGTGCCGCGTGAAAGGGCACTCGGGGGGAGACGATCGCCGCGTTCTTGCTCGACCTCCAGCCGGCTCTCTCCAAGGGGAGCGATGACCCGCGAGTATCGGCCGTCGGTCATCATCTCGAAATACTGGCTGGCGAGGCGAACCACCTCCGGCTGTCGCTCGGCTTCGTACTTGCGCTTGGCCTCGTCGTAGAGAGCAGCGCAAACGGCATGTCCGGCCCACTCCTGCAACCTCTCGACAAGGTCGGTACGCTGGGTCTCGCGAGCTTGTAGCAGGTTCGGCAGCTCGACGTCATTCTCCAGATCGTCGCGCTGCTGGCGCAGGGCACCGAGACTCTCGTTGATCGCGTCGCTATCGGCGCGCGCCGAGGCCAAATGGCCCTGAGCTTCACCGAGCGCCCGAGCGAGGCTCTCCGGATTCGTCGCCTCGAGTCGTCGTTGAAACTCCGCGGCGCCTTCCTCACCGGCAAGCGCCCGGAGCCCGGCACGCACTCGAGCGTATTCGTCGAGGACCTGCCGGATGCGCTCGCGATTCTCCTCTACTGCCTCGACTTCGGCCTGCAGCTCGCCGATGGTGCTCAGCAGCGGGTCGACCATCTTGAGCGTGTCGTAGCGAAGGTCCTCCATTGCCTGCCGATCGAGTTGTTCCAGAACCGACAGCACCGTCATACAGGCTCGTTGTAGCTCCGCCATGGCGGTATCAACGGTGGTTTCAGCGGCTTGCGCACGGCGATCCTTATCCTGGCTCTGGCGCAGTCGATCCAACAGATCCAGCACTCCCTGGGTGCTCATCTCGGGTGGCAGCCCCTGCTCCCGCAGCCAGCCGTTCCATTGGTCAGAGACCGCTCCGAGCTCGTTGTTGGCGTCGTTGTGCTGCTGCCAGAGCTCGGCCTCACGCTGCGCCGCGATCGCCTGATCGGAGCGGCGGTGGCTCAGACCGCGCTGGTAAAGCCAGGTCATCAGAACACCTAGCAACAGGCCTACCGACAGGATGCCGAGGCTGCTCGCAAAACGTGCCGGAGCCGGCACCAAGAGGGCGGTTGCCGTGACCGCCGCGGCGATCAACCCCCAGGTCGACAGAAGGGTTCCTCGCCCGATTTGCTCGCGGTTCTCGAGCATCGCTTGATAGACGACGTTGGCGTCGGCAGCGCGTGCATCCGTAGTGCGGACTTGAGCCTCCGCCTCCTGGATACGATCGCTCCATTGCCGGATCTCATCGCGCACCGTCACGTCAGTTCGCACTGCCCTGACACGATCGAGAGACCATTGGCCGCCCATCTCCTCCAGATCGTTGAATAGCGCGTGGCGAAGGTGGCGGGCCTCGCGCTGGCGTGCGTGGACGGTGGCATGAAGCTCGCGCAGCCGCTCCGCGTTGCTCATCAGGCCGCGAATGCGGCTGGATTGCGTGAGCAGCTTCCGCTGTGCCGCCGACATCAGGTCGAGCACTTCGACCTGCTCGCCGGTTTCCGCGCTGAGGGACGATGCTTCCTCGACGACCACTTGCGCCCCGCCGCCCCCGTCCGATGGTTCTGAGGCGTACACGCTGGCCTTCGCCGAGGCCAGGTCTCCGGTCCGCACGCTCATCGGTGCAACCCCCACCGCCTCGAACGTCGCCTCGGCTTCGAGCAGCTTCTGGTATTGCGGCCAGGCAGTGTCGAGGCGCTTGAGGTCTTCGTACTCTTCTTGGCGCCGTTCTAGCGTCGAGCGGTGCTGTTCCCGCCGTTCCTGCAGCCGCTTACGCCGCCTGGCGAGCTCGGCATGCGCGTCGGCCTTCTGGCGGCGATTCTCCAGCCGATCCTGCGTTGTTTCGATGTCGCCCAGTAGACGCGAGATTGCCGGCTTCTTGCCGCGTGGTCGATAGAATCGTTCCAGTGCCTCCTGAGTTTGCTGACGGAAGGCGACCGGATTGAGGGTGCCTGCCCCCATCCCGGCGCTGTAAATATGCCCGGCGACGTCCTCGGCTTGCAGTGTGTCGAGACGTTGAAGCTCATCGAGACCGAAGGCGAAGACGTTCTCATACAGCGTCTCGGTGGTATTGCTCAGTAGCGACCCGAGCTTGCCAGGCTCGAACTCTCTCCCATCCTCGCCGGTTACCATCGCCGCGCCACGCGAAGTGCCGTCGTCGGTGCGCGAAACGCGGTAGCCAGCGCCACTTGTCTCGAAGTCGATGAACCCACCGTGCTGTCCGCCTCGCAGCGGCTCGTACCGGTGTGGGTCACCCCGTCGTTTGAAGCCGAACAGGGCGGCGCGGATGAAGGCCATCAGCGTTGATTTGCCGCCTTCATTGGGTGCGAGGAACACGTTGAGGCCAGGACCCAGGTCCGACACTTCGAGATCGTGCCAGACGCCGAACCCGTCGATGCGTATCCCGCGGAAGATCACGGTCGGTCGGCCTCGGTTGGCGCGAGGTGCTCGATGGCGAGGGCCTCGGCCCGGTCGATGATCTCCCTCCAGCGGAGCGCCCGCCACGGGTCCGACCCCAAGGCTCGCGTGAGCCTGGGATTGTCGAGAAGCTCGGAGAGCTGCACGCGCACGGCGGCACCGACGCCGCCAGGGTCGCCGACGGGTGGGCGCTCGTCGCCAACCGTCGCTGCGCTCGGCGTTGGCGGAGCATCTCGGACCTCCATCGCCAGCCGCAGCATGTCGCCCAGGTAATCCTGCTGGTTCCGGAGCCTGTCCATATCGTGGGTGGCGGCCGTCGCGATATCGAGACGCTCGAGCCACACTGGATCACCCTCGGCGCGTATACCCTGTGCGGCGCGCAGCACATGGCAAAGGTCCAACTCGGTCGCCGGCCGATTGAGCTCGGCATGCAGCGGGCCGCTGCCCGTGAGGGTCCAGCGAACCAGATGAATCCGATTCGGGGCCGATCCGCGGATCGCCCCTGCCATCTCGGCGAACGCGCCGATGAGCTCGTCGATCGCCTCGAGATCATCGATTGAGGTGCGGACACGATGCCAGCGCGCTACATCGCTCCATATCGGTTCCAGCTCTACGTGGCCGCTTTCGTCGACGGCGACGAGCGTCGCACCCCTGGCGCCAGGCTCGCGCGTATGGAGGCCCTGTGGATTACCCGGATAGTGAACAATCGGTGTTCGCGAGTGCAACGTCTCACGAGTGTGAACGTGTCCGAGCGCCCAATAATCGAATCCCGTCTGGGTGAGGTCGCTGAGCTGGCACGGCGCATAGGGGTCGTGGCCGGCCCGATCGCCGACGTTGGTGTGGAGGACGCCAATCGTGAAGTCGCCATCGGGGTTGCGCGGGAAGGCTGCCGCGAGATTCTCGTAGGTGGCCGATTTGGCGTAAGACACGCCGTAGATCCGCGCCAGTTCGACGCCTTCTCGAAGCAGCGGCACCGACTCCACGTCCGGCCCGAAAACGTAAGTGGATTCCGGTAGGCGTACGCCGGTCGACAAGGCCCCCAGCGGGTCGTGGTTGCCGGTGACGACGAAGCTCGGTATGCCCACGTCATCGAGGTGTTGTAGCTGTTCGCGCAGCTCGGCGTGAGCGCGTAGGTTCCGGTCATCGGCGTCGAACAGGTCTCCGGCGACTATGACGGCATCGACCTCGCGGTTGATCGCGGTAGTCACAAGGCGAGCCAGCGCCTCGGCCGGCGCATCGCGGAGTTTCTCGCGCAGTCTGCCCGGCAGCTTGCCGAGGCCGCGCACCGGTGCGCCGAGATGAACGTCTGCGCAATGCAGAAACGAAAAAGCCTGCACGCGGGCCACCCCACTGGGTTCCGGACCCGACATGCCCCCAATACGAGCCCGAACGCCGTTCGTTAGAATGTCGGCTAGTCACATCAGAGCAACACCCCGTAAACTAGCTCAGATCAGATCATAGTCCGCGCGCGCGCCAGGAGGTACCCGTGGAGAGGCTGTCTCACTGTCCGCTCGATTGTCCCGACGCTTGTAGCCTGACCGTCGAGGTTGAAGGCGACCGGGTTGTCTCGGTGGATGGCGACCGTCGCAACCCGCTTACCGACGGGTACATCTGCACCAAGGTGCGCTCGTTCCCCAAGCACTTGTATGGAAGCGAGCGTGTACTGGAGCCGCGTATCCGCGTCGGACCGAAGGGTACGGGGGGCTTCCGGCCGGCGACCTGGGACGAGGCACTGGACCTGATCGCAGAGCGTATGCGCGATGTGGTGGCCGAGTTCGGTGGCGAGGCTATTCTGCCGTTGAGCTACGGTGGCTCCAATGGCGCGCTGACCCAGGACACGACCGACGCCAGGCTGTTTCGTCGTCTTGGTGCCTCGAACATTGCCCGCAACGTCTGCGCCGTTCCGACTGGCCTGGCGTCCATGGGGATGTACGGCAAGATGCCCGGCGTTGCCTTCTCCGACTTTGCCCACGCCGAGCTCATCGTCGTCTGGGGTTGCAACCCCGCCGTCACGGGGATCCACTTGCTGCCGCACGTTCAGGAGGCGCGCCGCCGCGGTGCCAAGATGGTGGTACTCGATCCACGCCGGAATCGGCTGGCCCGCCAGGCCGACCTGCATCTACCCCTGCGCCCCGGAACCGACGTCGCGGTCGCTCTGGCGGTGGCCAACTGGTTGTTTGAGAACGATCGAGCGGATCTCGAGTTCCTGGCCGACAACGCGCTCCAGGTTGATGAGTTTCGGCGGCGCGCGTCGGAGTGGACGCCGCAGCGTGCTGCCTCGGTCGCCGGCGTAGCCGCCGCAGATATCGAGACCCTGGCGAGATGGTACGCGGACTCCAGCCCGGCGGTGATCCGTGCCGGTTGGGGTATGGAACGCAACCGCAACGGCTGCTCTGCGGTGGCTGCGGTGCTGGCGCTTCCGGCGGTAGCCGGCAAGTTCGGCGTCCTGGGCGGCGGGTATCTGCTCAGCAACGGCGGCGCGTTGCCGCTCGATGCGACGCGTGCCGCCAACGAGCCGCCGAGCGGCACCCGCACCATCAACGTGAATCGCCTGGCGCGCGCGTTGCTCGACACCGATGACCCGCCCGTTAAGTTGCTGTTCGTGTACAACTGCAATCCGGCGTCGATTCTCCCGGATCAGGAGCGTGTGCTCGAAGGTTTGCGGCGCACCGATCTGTTCACGGTGGTCTTCGAGCAGGCAATGACCGACAGCGCGCTATACGCCGACGTGGTGTTGCCTGCCACCACCTTCCTCGAACACACGGAGCTCCGTAGCGGCTACGGCGCGCTGGTCGTACAGCAAGCCGACGCGGTGGTCGCTGCAGCTGGCGAGGCGCGCCCGAACTACGAGGTCTTCGATCAGCTGTGTAAGCGGCTCGGAATGGATCGCGACGGCGATCCGCATGGTGCCGACGAGTTATCCGCGGCGATTCTCAGCGGCAGCGAGTACCGAGAGTCGATCGCCCGCGAGGGTATCGGGATTGCCGACTTCAACACCGGGGCCGTGCAATTCGTCGACATGATGCCGCGCACGCCGGACGCCAAAGTTCATCTGGTGCCGGAAGAGCTGGATCAGGCCGCTGCCGGCGGACTCTACTCATTCCGACCCGACCCTGCCACCGATGTGCATCCGTTGGCGCTGGTCTCGCCAGCAACCGGCCGCCGCATGAGCTCGACGTTCGGGCAGCTGCACCGCGGGCAGGTCGGGTTGAGCATCCACCCCGACGACGCGTCGGCGCGCGGCGTTGTCGACGGTGCCCGCCTACGCGTGTACAACGACAGTGGCGAGATGCACTGCCTGGCGACGGTCACCGACCGGGTGCGAGCCGGCGTTGTATTCATGCCGAAGGGACTATGGAAGCACAACACGCTGAACGGTCGCACCACCAACGCTCTGGTGCCTGACGATTACACCGATGTCGGCGACGGCGCTTGCTTCAACGACGCCAGGGTCGAGGTGGCGCCACTCAGCTGATCGATAGCTCGTCGAAGATCGGCTCGAGCATGGCGTTACTGCGGCCGTTCTCGTCAGCGATCGTCTTCACTGCCGGTGCAGCCACCGAGTAGCTTGGGATGCGGCCGCCAATTCGGTCCGCGAAGCTGCTCACGGCGCGGTTCTCGAAGAACAGGCCGGTCGGAATATGGTCGCCCCATCGTTGGGACATCTCCATGAAGTCGCGTGTGTGCTCCCAGCTCTCGTCCTCCGACATCTCGGGCTCGATCACCGGATCGTAGTCGTCAGGCAGCGGTTGCACGCGCGGGCGCGCCTCTTCGAGATCCTTGCCGGCGAACCAGTCCTTGGTGTGCAGGTTGTTGTAGGTCGGACAGGGCTGTAGGACGTCCAGAAACGACAGCCCGGGGTGGGAGATCGCCTGTACGAGCAGTTCAACGAGCTGCTTTACGTTGTACGAGTAACCGCGTCCGATCCACGTGAATCCGCTCGCGTAGGCCATCATCAACGGGTTGAGCTTCATCTGAATATGGGGCTCGGGAAGGCTCTTGGTCTGCATACCCATCGCCATCGTCGGCGCTGCCTGTCCCTTGGTCAGGCCGTAGACCTCGTTGTTGAACATCACGTAGGTCAGGTCGACGTTGCGACGCCCGACGTTGACGAAGTGGCCCGCGCCGATGCCGAGCCCGTCGCCGTCGCCGCCGGCGATCAACACCGTCAGCTCCGGGTTCGCCAGCTTGATCCCCGTGGCGTACGGGATCGGCCGGCCATGCAGCGTGTGTACACTGTACGTGCCCATGTAGTAGGGAGCCTTGCCGGAGCATCCGATGCCTCCGACGGCCACAACGTTGGAAGGATCCAAGCTGAGCTTGGCACAGGCCTGATGCATGGCGTTCAGGATGCCGAAGTCGCCGCAACCCGGACACCAATCATTGGCGCTCGGCTGTTGAAAATCCTTGGCCTTGTATGCCGTCTTGGTCGGTGCGGTGGTCATGCGAGCCTGCCTATTGGAGCGGGTTGCGGAGCACGATGCGGGCCGGTGCTTCGCCGGTGCGAATCTCGTTGATGGCCACCACGATCTCGTCGGCCGAGATCGGCCGGCCGTTGTACTTCAGGATCATGTGGTCCGGCTTGATGCCGGTGTGCTGGCGGAGCAGCTGCGCGAACTGACCGGAGAAGTTTGACTCGACGATCACCAGCGGCGCCGCGTCCGCCAGCAACTCGCTGAACTCGTCGGCCGGGAACGGCAGCATTAGACGTGCCTGGATAAGGCGCGCTGCGACGTCCGCCTCCTCGAGAAGATCGAGTGCCTCGATGATGGCTCCTTTGTTGGAACCCCAACTGAGGATCGTCAGATCAGCCTGACGGTCACCGTATACCTGGAGCTTTTCATCGAACGAGATCTCGGTTGCCGCCAGCTCCATCTTCCGGGCTCGCTTCTCGATCTGCTGCTCGCGTATGACCGGGTCCTCGGTGACCCGGCCCTGCGGCGTATGCTCGCCGCCGGTCATCCAGTGCGCGTTGCCAGGCTGACCGAGGAGCGTACGCGGGGAGACGCCCGATTCCGTTACTTCGAAACGCGGGAACGCAGTGCCGTCGCTCTCGCCGCGGGGCTCTGCAATGCTGCCCCGGTCGATGGTGACCCGATCGAGGTCGAAGTAGGGCAGCGTGCGGGACGAGCTCGATAACGCCTTATCAACGATATGGACGACCACCGTCTGATAACGGTCGGCGTAGTTGAAGCACTCGGCAGCGTCGTAGAACGCTTCTATGATGTCGCCCGAGGCCACGACGATGAGCGGGAAATCCCCGTGCGCGCCGGCGGTGGCGATCCGCAGGTCGCCTTGCTCGCTGCGCGTAGGCATGCCGGTCGAAGGCCCGCCCCGCTGCCACAGCGTGATCACCAAGGGCACCTCGTTGATGGAAGCCCATCCTAGACCCTCGCACATGAGCGCGAACCCGGGCCCGGACGTCGCCGTCGACGAGCGCGCGCCGGTCAGGGCCGCGCCCGCTGCCATGGTGATCGCCGAGATCTCGTCTTCGGTCTGCACCACCAGTACGTTCGTCTCGCCGCCGTCGCGTGCGCCGAACTCCTCGTGCGCCTCCAGGAACGTGCTCTCGTCGGTCGCCGGTGAGATCGGGTAGTAGCTCTGCACCGCCACTCCGCCGGCGAGCTTGCCGAGCGCAACCGCCTGGTTGCCGTTGATGAGCATGCGCTTCTCGGTAGTCTCGGCGGGATTCAGATCGATCGAGAAGTCGGTGCGGTCGAATTGCTCATCGACATAGTTGTAGGTCAGCTCGACCGCCTCCACGTTCAGGTCGATGATCTTCTGCCGGCCCGGCCAGGTGCGCTCGAGAGCCTTCTTGACGAAGTCGCGGCGGAAGTCCAGCAGCGCTGTCGAGACCGCCACGGCCAGGGTGTTTCTGGTGCGTGCCGCAACGGACTCCGGGATCTCCAGCCGCTCGGCCAACCGGCTCACGATGTCGTCGAAGTCGACCTCGAAGCACTGCACGCCACGATTGCGCGCGTCGTCGAGCAGACCGGCGCTGGTCGGGGGAAGGTCGCGTTCCTCGAGATAAGCGGTCAGGTCGTCGGTGAGTCGCCCGTCCAGGAACGTGATGCTGGTGAGCGGGACGTTGGCGTCAGCAGCGGTGTAGACAAGGCCACCGCCCGTTCTGACGGCCAGAGCGTGTCGAACCAGCGTTTCGGCTTCGAATGTGGTCAGAAGGTCGACCGAATCGCGATGCGCCGTGCGTGGAATCTCCGAAGCGCGGACATCGTAGTAGCTGTGCCGGCCCATGATGTTGGAGTAGTACTCTCGTCGGCCGTACAGATGCAGGCCGGCGATGCCGCAGGCGCGTTGAAAGATGAGGGCTGCAGTGTCAACGCCGCTGCCTTGTGCGCCTCCGACACGCCAGGCCAGATCCTGGCTCGTCCGAGGTTCGTTTCCGTTATGGCTGTTGGAGGCCACGGGATGTCCTTCTCCGAGGTTCCTGGACGACTCCCCGGCTCAGACGCAACACGAGCGCCGACGGATCTGCGGAGTTCCAGGCGATCGCCCGCTCGCTGATTGGCGGGCTTGGCGAGAATTGGTCTGTGCCGCTACTCCTGCGCGGATGCGCGCCCCGACCGAGCAGTGGAAGTAGCGTAAGCATAACCTGAGATACGAGCGCGAGTGTTCGCCTACACCGTCGTACGCGGGTGGCACCCGTGACGCTGGTCATGGGGCGCGCGGATCTTTCTTCCGGGCCTGGTGCCGACGCTATTGACCGGTACTCTCGGGCCTTGCTAACGTCCGTTCTCTGAGCGACACGAGAGGTGAAGAGTTGACGGGCTACCGAAGCGATCTTGGCGTTCCACAGCCGTTCTCAGGGCTGTGCGGAGAGCGTGATGTGTCGGCGTGTTCGTCGCTCATTCGCCTTTCGAGGCCGCTATGCAGCCTCGTTCTTATTGGCCCCAATGGCAACCTCGGCATTGTCGCGATTCCGGGGGATGCGGGGGCCGCCGACTAGACGCCGAGGACACCGAGGCGAATCGCGGCTCCCGCAGGGCGCGGGGGCCTTTTTTGTAGTCAGGACATGAATTCGAGTCCGCAGTGTTGTTGGCGGACCTGGAGATCGGAACCGGATGAGATCCGACCGCATCAAGCAAGGTTTCGAGAGGGCTCCGCACCGAGCTCTCCTGAAGGCGACCGGTGTGACCGATGCCGATATGCGCAAGCCGTTCATCGCGGTGTGCAACAGCTATATCGACATCATCCCCGGACACCGGCACTTGCAGGAGTTCGCGGCGTTGGTCAAGGATGCGATCCGCGAGGCTGGCGGGGTTCCGTTCGAATTCAACACCATAGGCGTAGACGACGGCATCGCCATGGGCCATGCGGGCATGAACTACTCGTTACCCAGTCGCGAACTCATAGCCGACTCCGTAGAGACCGTGGTTGCGGCACACGCCTTCGACGGTATGGTGTGCATTCCCAACTGCGACAAGATCGTTCCCGGGATGCTCATGGGGGCGGTACGGGTGGACATACCGACCGTGTTCGTCAGCGGCGGGCCGATGGCCACAGGGGTCACCCCGGACGGCCGCAACATCGACTTGATCAGCGTCTTTGAAGGGGTAGGCGCGTATCAGGCCGGAAAGATCGACGAGGCCGAGCTCAAGATACTCGAGGATTTCGGATGCCCCACCTGCGGCTCGTGCTCGGGGATGTTCACCGCCAACAGCATGAATTGCCTGTGCGAGGCCCTCGGAATCGCCTTGCCGTTCAACGGTAGCGCCCTCGCCGGCAGCGACGAGCGCGAGGAGCTTGCCAGGCGCGCCGGGCAGCAGGTACTGGAGCTGGTCGAGCTCGATCTCACCGCCCGCCAGATCATCACCCGCGATGCCATCGATGATGCGTTTGCGCTCGACATGGCGATGGGCGGCAGCACCAACACCGTGCTTCACACCATGGCCATAGCGCGCGAGGCTGAAATCGATTATCCGCTCGAACGTATCGATCGTGTGGCGCAGCGGGTCCCCAACATCTGCAAGGTAAGCCCGGCGAGCGAGTGGCACATGGAGGACGTGCACCGGGCGGGAGGCGTGCCAGCCATTCTCCACGAGCTGTCGCAGCTTGATGGGCTGTTGCATCTCGATCGCCCCACGGTGACCGGTGGCTCGTTGGGCGAGGGCCTCGCGGACGCCGCGGTCCACGATCGCCAGGTGATTCTGTCGTGCGACGAGCCCCACGCCGCCACCGGAGGTCTTTGCATATTGTTCGGAACGCTGGCTCCGGACGGAGCCATCATCAAGGCCGCCGGCGTTGCCGGTGAGGGGCGACATCGCGGCCCTGCGAAGGTGTTCGAGAGCGAGGAGGACGCCAGCCGCGCCATCCTCAGCGGCCTGGTTGTCGAGGGTGATGTGGTGGTGATCCGTTACGAGGGTCCGCGTGGCGGGCCCGGCATGCAGGAGATGCTCGGACCGACGGCCCAAATCCAGGGCATGGGGTTGGGCTCCACGGTAGCGCTGGTGACCGACGGACGCTTCTCCGGTGGTAGCCGTGGTCTCAGTGTCGGCCACGTGAGTCCGGAGGCTGCGGCGGGAGGGCCCCTGGCCGCAGTTCGCGACGGGGATACCATCAGCATTGACCTGGTCGAGCGACGCATCGACCTCGAGGTTCCGAGTGGCGAGCTCGAGCAACGCCTCGCCGAACTCGCGGAGTTCCGCTGCGACTTTCCCAGCAAGTGGCTGCGCCGTTACTCCAGCATGGTCAGCAGCGCCAGCGATGGCGCCGTGCTGCTGGAATAGGAGGGTCGTCTGATGAAGCTCACCGGTGCCGAGATCGTATGGGAGTGTCTCGCACGCGAGGGCGCCGACCTCGTGTTCGGATATCCGGGCGGCGCGATCCTGCCAACCTACGATGCGCACGTCAAGTATCCGCAGGTGCACCACGTGCTGACCCGTCATGAGCAGGGTGCCGCGCACATGGCCGACGGCTATGCTCGCGCCAGCGGTAAGGTGGGGGTAGCGATCGCCACCAGTGGCCCGGGTGCCACCAACCTGGTGACGGGCATCGCTACCGCAATGATGGACTCCTCGCCGGTGGTGTTCATCACCGGCCAGGTACCACAGCCCTTGATGGGCACGGATGGTTTCCAGGAGACCGACATCATTGGCATCACGCTGCCGATTACCAAGCACAGTGTCCTCGTGCGCAACGCGGCCGAGCTCGGGCCGGCAATTCACGAGGCGTTTCACATCGCGCGCAGCGGCCGGCCTGGACCGGTATTGGTCGATATTCCTAAGGATGTCCAGCTGGAGACCGCCGAACTAGGGTCCCAGCCCGTCTACGCCGACGCACCGACGACGATCCCGAGCGAGGAAATTGAGCGCGCCCACGAGCTTCTGCGTGCCAGCGAGCGCCCGGTCATCCTGGCAGGGCACGGGGTTCTGATATCGCGAGCGCACAATGAGCTCGTGGCGTTCGCCGAGACACTGCACGTTCCGGTAACACAAACGCTTCTCGGGAAGGGCGGTTTCCCTCAGGCGCATGCCTTGTCGCTCGGTATGATGGGGATGCACGGAGAGGCTGCGGCGAACAATGCCATTCAGGAGGCCGATCTCCTGGTAGCGCTCGGCATGCGGTTCGACGATCGCGTCACCGGAAAGCTGGCGGATTATTCGCCCCACTCCAAGAAGATCCATGTCGACATCGATGCGGCCGAGATCAACAAGCTGATCCATGTAGAGGTGGGAACCGTCGCCGATGTGGGTGATTGGATCCGGGCGATGGCAGAGGGACTCGAGCCCGCTGACCATCAGCGCTGGATCGAAAAGATCCGTACCTGGCAGGGCGAAGACTCCGATCGCGACATCCTGACGCACCCGCCCGACCCGGATAGCTTCCTGGCCGCGCACGCTATCCACGAGCTGTGGCGTAGCACCGGCGGTGATGTCATCTCAGTGACCGATGTCGGTCAGCATCAGATGTGGGAGGCGCAGTACTACCCGCACAATCGTCCCGGGACGCTGATCACCAGCGGCGGCATGGGAACGATGGGCTTTGCGTTGCCGGCGGCGATCGGTGCGAAGCTAGCGCACCCCGAGGAAGAGGTATGGGTGATTGTCGGCGACGGTGGCTTTCAAATGACCATGCCGGAGTTGGCAACCGCCGTTCAGGAGGGCGTGGAGGTCAAGATCGCCATCATCAACAATGGCTACCTGGGTATGGTTCGTCAGTGGCAGGAGCTGTTCCATGAGCAGCGTTACAACGCCACACCGATGTTCCATCCGGACTTCCGCCGCTTGGCCGGTGCCTTCGGCATTCCGGCGTGTCGTGTTACCGAGCGAAGCGAAGTCGATGTGGCAGTGCGCCGGGCGCAGGAGCATCGGGGGTCGCCGTTCTTGATCGAGTTTGTCGTACAGCAGCACGACGTGGTGTATCCGATGGTGGCGGCAGGAGCCGCACTCAACAGCATGATCCGGCGAGAACGGAAGAGCGTGCAGAAGGTCGAGTCGTAGGTGGTCAGCAACGCGTCGCAACAGCAGACTCTCGTTCTCCTGGTGCGTCCCGGAGCGGACGTGGTCGGGCGCGTTACGGGGTTGCTGCGTAGCCGCCAGGTATCGCTGCAGGCCATCAGCGTGTCGCGCACTGCCGACGCCTGCAGCGTACAGTTGACGTTGGTGATCGGTGGCGATGCCGATGACGCGTTACGGGTCACCAAGCAGCTTGCCCGGTTGATCCAGGTACAGCATGTCGAGAACATGGGGAGCCGCCCCCATGTCGCCCGAGACCTGGCGCTCATCAAAGTAGCCGGGGTAGGCGATAATCGCCTGCGCGTCACCGAGATCTGCGACCAATATCGGGCCCGAATCATTGACGAGTCACCGGGCGCGATGATCGTCGAGGCGAGCGGAGAGGCCGGCGAGCTCGACAGGCTGACCGAACAACTCGAGCCACTCGGAGTTCTGGAGGTTGCCCGCCATGGTCCTCTTGCCATGGGCGGGGGCGAACGAACGTTACAGGAAGCGATACAGGTCAAGCCCGCTTAGAAGGGCGCGAGGAGCAACCATGGCACGCATTTACTAC
>DASCOT010000105.1:0-7956 GCA_036012155.1 Acidobacteriota bacterium | reverse complement strand
CCTACCCTTGAGGCGCTGAACGCGATCGAGCGCGGCGCCACAACGCACTGCAGCAGCGAGCGCGTAGAAGCTCCCGGTCGGCACGGCGATGATCCCGCCGCCCTCGAGAACGGCGCCGATTGCCGCTAGCTCGCGATCGAGGTCGGCGTCAGAACGAATGATCCAGCGCTGCATCTCGTCTCCAGCCCGACGCGGACCATTTCAGGATAACCTGAGCGTTCCGCGAGCCCCTTTCGGTTACCTCCACTGTCGCGCTGATGGGCTTCCCTTCAGCGCGAGTCGCTACAAACCTCGACATGTCGGACACCGCATCCGGAGATCTGTTCGGCCCCGCCACCCCGGCCCCCGTGTCTGTCGAGGTTGATCCGACCTCACCACTCGCCGAGCGCATGCGCCCTCGCACCATCGAGGAGGTGCTCGGCCAAGAGCATCTGCTCGGTGACGGCCGGCTGCTGCACCAGCTCGTTGCCTCGGGGCATCCAACGTCGTTAATCCTCTGGGGCCCGGCCGGTGTCGGCAAGACAACGCTAGCGCGAATCGTTGCCGGCGCCACCGGCAGCCAGCTAGTGGAGCTTTCGGCAACCGCCTCGGGAGTCAAGCAAGTGCGCGAGGCGGCAAGCCAAGCGTCACGCCTTCGCCAGCACTCCGGCGCACGCACCGTCCTGTTCATCGACGAGATCCACCGATTTCACAAAGGGCAGCAGGACGCACTCCTGCAATGGGTGGAGGACGGTTCGATTGTGCTTATCGGCGCAACGACCGAGAACCCCTCCTTCGAGGTAGTCGCACCACTGTTGTCGCGTTGTCGAGTCGTTCGTCTCGCGGCACTGGCTCCGGAGGACCTCGAACAGCTGCTGCGGCGGGCTCTCGAAACACCGCTGCCACGCGGATTGGGAGCCACGGCCGTCGAGGTGTCAACGCAGCTGTTGCAGCAAATCGCCGGGCTGGTGGATGGAGACGCGCGCGCTGCGCTGTCGGCACTGGAGCTGGCGGTCAGGCTCGCAAGACAGCGAGGCGGGCAACACGTTTCCGTCACCGGCGACGACGTCAAAGAGGCACTCCAACGCCCCCATCTCCGTTACGACCGGGAAGAGCACTTCAACCAGATCTCGGCTTTGCAAAAGAGCATTCGCAATAGTGACCCCGACGCGGCGCTGTATTGGCTGGCTCGCATGCTCGAAGCCGGGGAAGCCCCCCTTTACGTAGCGCGCCGGCTGGTGCGGATGGCCAGTGAGGACATCGGCCTAGCCGATCCCAGTGCCTTGTCGCTTGCCATATCGGGGATGCAGACGGTGCACGCCATTGGCATGCCCGAGGGGGCTCTGGCTCTGGCCGAGGTGGCCGTCTATCTCGCGGTCGCACCCAAGAGCAATACCCTTCACGCTGCCTATGCGGCAGCGGTCGATGAGATCCAGAGGAGCGGTAGCCTGGCCGTCCCGATGCAGCTGCGTAACGCTCCGACACAGCTAATGAAGGAGGAGGGTTACGCGGCAGGCTACGTCTATGCGCACGATCTCGATGAAGGGGTGGCGGCGATGGACTGCCTTCCCGCGGAGATCAACGACCGGAGATTCTACGAGCCGGGCCGGCGCGGCGCGGAGATCGAGATCGCCAAGCGACTTCGCGAGATCGACAGGGGCCGCCGCCACGACGTACCCGATAGCGACGGCGACGCTTCCTAGCCGATCCCCGCCGTCCGACGTCGCGGCGCCTTCTTCTTGCGACGAGGGGTGGATTTGCCAGTCGTCTTTCGCGGCGCCGGTGGCGCCGACGTCAAAGCGTGCTCCATCGCTTCTTCCACGCGGTCGATGAACACGAACTCGAGCTCCCGGCGTGCCTGCTCCGGGATCTCCTCGAGATCCTTCTCGTTCTTTCGTGGCATGAGAACACGTTTGAGCCCGGCTCTGTGTGCTGCCAGGACCTTGTTCTTGATGCCACCGACCGGCAGCGCCAAACCGCGCAACGTGAGCTCGCCAGTCAGACCCAAATCGCTGGCGACACGCCGACCGGTAAACAATGAGGCGAGCGCCACGAGGATCGCGACACCTGCCGAGGGGCCGTCCTTCGGCGTAGCGCCGGCAGGTACATGGACATGCACGTCGTAGCTCTTGAAGGCAGAGTCCGCGATGCCGAGTTGCGCGGCATGGCCACGCAGATACGACATCGCAGCCTGCGCCGATTCCTTCATCACTTCGCCGAGCTGCCCGGTCAGACGAAGCTCGCCCTTTCCCTTCATGCGAGTCGCTTCGATGAAGAGGATATCTCCACCCGTAACCGTCCAGGCGAGGCCCACCGCAACTCCCGGAACAGCCGTGCGCTCAGCAACATCCGAGAAGAACTTTATCGGACCGAGAAAGCCGTGGAGGTCCGCCGTGGTCACCTTGAGCGCCTCCGCACGAGTAGCATCCGCATCATCGATCCGCTCGGCCACCAGCCTGGCATGAGCGCGACAAATCGCCGCGATCTCGCGCTCCAGGCCGCGTACTCCGGCTTCCTCGGTGTAGTCGCGTACGATCAACGCGATGGCATCGTCGGCGAAGCTGAGTTGCTCGGGAGCGAGGCCGTGATCGTTGAGCTGGCGCGGTACCAGGTAGCGTTGGGCAATCTCGACCTTCTCCTCGGCCGTGTAGCCAGGGAGATCGAGAATCTCCATCCGATCGCGCAGCACGGCGGGAATGCCCTCGGGCATGTTTCCCGTGGCAATGAACAGTACCCGTGACAGGTCGAAGTCGACTTCCAGGTAGTGGTCCGAGAACGTGTCGTTCTGCTCTGGATCCAACACCTCGAGTAAGGCGGCCGACGGGTCTCCCCGAAAGTCCTGACCGACCTTGTCGATCTCGTCCAACATGAACACGGGATTCATCGACCCGGCACGCTTGATACCTTGGATGATTCGGCCCGGCAGGGATCCGACATAGGTCCGGCGGTGTCCGCGAATCTCCGCCTCATCGTGCACTCCCCCCAGCGACAGGCGGACGAACTCTCGTCCGAGGGCGGCGGCAATCGAACGGCCCAGCGACGTCTTCCCTACCCCTGGAGGTCCGATGAAACAAAGAATCGGGCCCCGCTTGTCGGGCTTGAGCTTGCGCACCGCCAGGTACTCGATGATCCGCTTCTTCACCTTCTCCAGGTCGTAGTGATCCTTGTCTAGAAGCTCGGCAGCGGTCTTGAGGTCGAGGTTGTCCTCCGTGTAGTTCCCCCAGGGCATGTCGAGAATCCAGTCGATATAGGTGCGCAGCACGTGATGCTCCGCAGCCGCGGGCGACATGCGTGAAAGCCGCTCGAGCTCTTGGGTCGCGATCTTCCGAACCTCGTCGGGCATCCCCGCCTCGTTGATTCGGCGACCCAGCCTCTCGATCTCCGCGTCGTCCTCTTCCTCACCCAGCTCACGCTTGATAGCCCGCAGGCGCTCGCGCAGGTAGATCTCGCGCTGTCCCCGATCGAACTCCCCCCGCACCTCGGATTCGATCTTCTGAGACAGCTCGAGTACCTGGACCTGCTGCGTGAGCTGCCCCAACAGCACCGTGAGGCGATCGGTAGGAGACAAGGTTTCGAGAACCCGCTGCTTGTCTTCGACTGTGGTGGCGAGATGCGCCGCAATGATGTCGACCATGTCACCGGGCCGCGTAGCGGCACGGGCAAGCCCTTCCAGCTCGGGGGGCAGGTCAGCCGAAAGCTCGATCAACTGCTGCAACAGGCGCAGGGCGCTGACGCGCTTCGCCTCGATCTCCACATCGGCGTCGGCAGCTTGCTCCGGGACCTCGTTCCATACCGCGTGGATGTAGGGCTCATGCGAGGCGACGGAGGCAAGGCGCAGTCGTTGAATGCCCTGAACGATCACGTTGAGGTTGCCGTTTGGCAGGCGCAGAACCTTCACCAGCCGGGCCAGCGTCGCAACGCCGTGCAAATCCTCCGCCGTTGGCTCCTCGATCTCGGCGTCGCGCAGGGCAACAACGGCCAGCAGCCGATCAGCCTCGAGCGTCTCGACCACTAGCTGCTGAGAAGCCTTTCGCCCGACCAGTACCGGCATGACGACCCCGGGGAACAGCACGGAACCGCGCAGCGGTAGCGCCGGCAACGTGGTCGGGAACGTCAACTCCGCTTCCGGTGAGCAGGCAAGCTCCTGCTGAATCTCGGCGTCCAAGTTCGTGTCGAGGGAATCAGATTCAGCCATGTGGATTCGGTCGCTCTTTGTCAATCGGTTGCGGCAGTATCAGCCTTGCGTATGGTACCGCGCTCCCATCACCCGCATAGCGCAATTCGTCACCAGTTCACGCCCGCGTTCACGTCTCACTCGCTATCTGCGCGCGGATCGTAAGGGTGCTGATCGCGCAGCTGCTGCATGATCTCCAGCATCTCGTCGTCGAGCTGGGCTGGCAGCTCGATCGCCACCTTGGCCATCAAGTCGCCCGACCCACCGGCTCGCCGCGTGGCGCCCTTGCCACGCAGGCGAAAGACCTGTCCGTTGGCCGTGCCCGCTGGCAGGCTGATCGTTGCCGTCCCCGACAGCGTCGGCACCTCGACGCGACCACCGAGCGCTGCCTCATAGATGGTGATTGGCACTCGAGTGTGCAAGTCGTCGCCGACCAGACGGAACCGCGGATGCGCCGCAATGCCAACCTCGACGTACAGGTCACCTCGGCCACCACCATTGAAGCCGGCGGCTCCCTTCCCTCGTACTCGTACCTTGCTGCCTTGTCGCACTCCGGCAGGAATTCCCACGCGAGTTCGCTGCATGGGGCCATGCTCGCCTTGGTAGCTAATCAGGCGTTCGGCGCCGTTCAGCGCATCCTCGAGACCGAGCTCGACGCGCACCCGTACATCTCGGCCACGCGCCGGCGGCGGTCGTCGAGCGTGCGGATGCCCTCCGGGTGATCCGCGGCCGCCGAAACCACCCAGGAGGTCTTCGATATTGAACCCGCCTACCGAGTAACCACCGCCACGGAAGAGATCGCCGAACTGTTCGGCGAACCCCGACCCGTCGAAGTCGCGGGCGAACGCCTCCGGCCCGACCTGGTCGTACTTCTTCCGCCGCTCCGGCTCCCCCAGCACGTGGTAAGCCTCGGAGATTTCCTTGAATCTCTCCTCGGCCTTCTCATCGCCGGGATTGACGTCCGGGTGCCACTTCCGAGCGAGCTTCCGATAGGCACGCTTGATGTCCTCAGCCGCGGCGGTCTTCGCGACGCCGAGAACGGCGTAGTAATCCTTGCGCGCCATCTAGCCTCCTCTACACCCAAGCGTACATGGGGCCGTCAGGGCGGCCTTCCTAGGGCTCGGCATGTGCCCCCGCCGCGGCGGTCTCTCGGCTTGCACGGAAAGCGAGCACCGAAGTGGTGGGGTCGGTATCCACACGAACTCGATCACCTTCGATGAACTCTCCTGACAGGATTGCCTGGGCCAGCGGGTTCTCGACCAGCTGACGGATCAGACGCTTGAGCGGACGGGCACCGTATACGGGATCGTAACCGCGCTCCGCCAGCAGCTGCTCGGCAGCTTCGCTGAACTCGATCTCGAGGTTGCGATCGGCCACACGAGCTTGTAGCGCGGTCAGCTGGATACGCACGATCTCCTGCAACTGGGACGGGGTCAGGGGCGCGAACACGATCGTCTCGTCGATGCGGTTGACGAACTCGGGGCGGAAGGTGCGTCGCACCGCCTCCATCACCGCCGCTTCGACGCCGTCGCGCCCGATCTCGTCCAATCGGTGCATGTGCTCACTACCCAGATTCGACGTCATGATCACGATGCTGTTGGAGAAGTCCACCGTTCGTCCCTTACCGTCGGTAAGCCGGCCGTCATCGAGGATCTGGAGCAGAATGTTGAAGACGTCGGCGTGCGCCTTCTCGATCTCGTCCAAGAGAATGACCGAGTAGGGCCGTCTGCGCACCGCCTCGGTCAGAAAGCCTCCCTCGTCGTGCCCGACATAGCCGGGCGGCGCACCGATCATGCGCGCCACCGCATGGCGCTCCATGTATTCCGTCATGTCGAGACGGATCATCGCCTCCTCACTGTCGAACATGAACTCCGCCAGGGCCTTCGCAAGCTCGGTCTTTCCGACGCCGGTCGGACCGAGGAACATGAACGAACCGTAGAGTCGTCCGGGCTCCTGGAGGCCCGCTCGGGCCCGACGGATCGAATCGGAGATGGCCCGTACCGCCGGTTCCTGACCGACCACTCGGCGGTGCAGTCTCGACTCCATCTCCAGGAGCTTGTCGATCTCCCCCTCGATGAGCTTGCTCACCGGGATGCCTGTCCAGCGAGACACCACGGCAGCCACGTCTTCGGCGTCAACTTCCTCCTTTAGCATGGCGTTACCGTCGCCCTGGAGCTCTTCCAGGCGCTGGCGTGAGGTTTCGAGCTCCGCCTCCCGCTCCCGAACCACCCCATACCGCAGCTCCGCGGCACGCGCCAAATCGCCGTCGCGCTCGGCGCGCTCGGCCTCGGTGCGTGCCTCTTCGATCTGCCGCTTGAGCTCTTGTATGCCGCGAACGTGTCGAACTTCTTCGTCCCAGCGAGCCGCGAGCCGCTCGTGCTCCTCCACTAGCAAGGCGAGGTCCTCTTCGAGCACCTCGAGTCGTTCCCGCGACCCCTTGTCGCTTTCCTTTCGCAGCGCCTCGCGCTCGATTTCCATCTGGCGACGTCGGCGCGCAATCTCGTCGACCGGCGCCGGCATGCTGTCGATCTCGACTCGCAGCCGGGCCCCTGCCTCGTCCATCAGGTCGATCGCCTTGTCAGGCAGGAATCGATCGGTGATGTAGCGTTGAGAGAGCGTTGCCGCCGCGATCAGCGCCGCGTCTCGAATGCGCACCCCGTGGTGAACCTCGTAGCGTTCCTTGAGGCCACGCAAGATCGAGATGGTCTCCTCCACACCCGGCTCCTGGACTCGCACCGGCTGGAAGCGTCGCTCGAGTGCCGGGTCCTTCTCGACGTGCTTGCGAAACTCGTTCAGCGTGGTGGCACCAATCGCGTGCAGCTCGCCACGGGCCAACGCCGGCTTCAGCATGTTGGAGGCGTCCACCGCACCTTCCGCCGCACCTGCACCGACCACGGTATGGAGCTCATCGATGAACAGGACTACGTCACCCGCCTCCGTGACTTCCCGCAAGAATACCTTGAGCCTGTCCTCGAACTCTCCCCTGTACTTGGCCCCCGCCAACATGGCGCCGAGGCCGAGGCTGATCGCCCGGCGGTCCTTCAAGGTCTCCGGCACATCACCGTTTACGATGCGCTGTGCCAGCCCCTCGACGATGGCCGTCTTACCTACACCCGGCTCGCCGATTAGCACTGGATTGTTCTTGGTTCGTCGGGACAGGACCTGCACGACGCGTCGGATCTCGTCGTCGCGGCCGATTACCGGGTCGAGCTTGCCGCGGCGGGCACGCTCGGTCAGATCAATCCCGTACTGGTCGATGGCGTTGTACTTGTCCTCTGGGTTGGGATCGGTAACCCGCATGCTGCCGCGTACTTTCTGCAGCGCAGCGAACAGGTCGTCGCGACCTACGCCGTGGCTTGAGAGCAGCTCGGCCGCCTTGGCCCCGGAACCGAGCAGGCCCAATAACAAGTGCTCGGTGGAGACAAATCGATCCTCTAGCTGGTCGGCCTCCGTGTGGGCAGCTTCGAAAGCCTCCTGGGTGCTCTTCTCCAGATACGGCTCGAGATTTCCCCCGCTTACCTGCGGACGGCTCTCGGCCTCCACACTGGCTGCCTGGAGGAGGGCGTCCGGATCGCTACCGAGCCGCTCGAGCACGCTGCGCACGACACCATCGGCCGGCTCGAGCAACGCCATCAATAGGTGGACACCAGCAACGCCCTGTTGCTTGAGCGATTGCGCCAGAGCCTGGGCGCGCTGAACCGCCTCCTGTGCCTTCACGGTGAATCTATCGAATCGGATCATCGGGCTGTCCCTCCCCATCCACGTGGTTGCCGGGCCTCGATTGTTGATGAGAACGGGTGCTG
>DASCOT010000104.1:0-16446 GCA_036012155.1 Acidobacteriota bacterium | reverse complement strand
GGCCTCCTCGCCCTGAGCGGGGCGCCACACCGAGTCGGTTTCCACTCCGGCGGCGGTGGCGCGTTCCTGACCCGGGCGCTGCCCTACGACACGACGGCTCACACCACCGCCAATGCCCTGCGGCTCGTGGACACGATCTTCCCCGGCAGCGCCGCGAAGGCTGGCAACGCGACCGTCCAAGAGTTCGCGTGTCTCGATGTGCCCGAAGAGGCGCGCCAGGAGGTGGTTGGTCGCCTAGCAGACGCCGGGCCCCTTGTGATCGGCATCAATCCGAGTGGCGGTCGCCGGCTGAAGCAGTGGGATCCCGACCGATTTGCACAGGCCGCGACCAGGCTCGCGCGCGCGCACCATGCGACCGTGGCGCTGATCGGCGCTCCGGAGGACCGCCCACTCGTGAACACCGTCAGAGACGCGCTACCCGAGGACGTGCGCGTCATCGATTTCGCCGGTCAGCTGGATTTGGTCGGTCTGGCCGCGCTGTGCGAGCGCCTGACCGTGCTGATCACCGGTGACACCGGCCCGTTGCATCTGGCAGCCGCCGTCGGCACGGCGACCGTGGCCATCTTTGGCCCCTCAGACCCGAGGCGCTACGCCCCGCTCACGCTCGCTTCGCGCGTCGTGCGTACGGACTTGTGGTGCAGCCCCTGCAACCGCATCCGGCTGCCGCCGATCCGCTGCCGGGGTCGGATGCCCGATTGTCTCGCTGCGGTAGACATCGAAGACGTCTGCCGGGCGGCCGACGAGCTACTCGTCGCCGAGAGCCGGGACGCCCCGACGCTCGATAGCCGCAGGCCCTGATCGACGCAGATGGGGCGACGGGCACACCTACTGGCCATGGGACAGACTCCCGATGTCGGATCCACGTGACGAGACACCGTTGAGAACATCGCGATAGAGCTCGAGCAGGCGATCGGCGGCAGTCGTCCACGAGAACTCCCGCTCGACGATGACGCGCCCGGCGTTTCCCATGCCGACCAGACAGCTCGGCGCGCCGAGCGCCTCGTTGATCGCGCTTGCCAGACCGACGGCATCGCCCGGCTCGACCAGCCAACCGCTCACGCCCGGCTTGACCTTGTCGGGTAGGCCTCCAGCCCGTGAGGCGATGACCGCCCGCCGATGCGCCATCGCTTCCAGCGTGACGAGTGAGCTCCCCTCATACAGGGTTGGATGGACGAAGAGCGAGGCCGCCTCGTACCAGCCGTGCAGCTCGCCGTCGTCGACCCGCCCCACGAAAGTGACACGGTGCGTGAGGCCGGCTGTGCGCACCGCCCGCTCGAGTCGATCCCGATACGACCCATCGCCGACCAACACCCACCGCCACCCACCCTGGCCGGCCGCCGTACTGCCGTCTGCGTCGAGCCGGGCGAGCGCCTCGACCAGGAACTGGAAACCTTTGGACTCTTCGATCCGCCCTACGCTCAACAGGAGCGGCTGGTCCCCGTCCAGACCAAGGCGACGCCGCAGCACGTCGGCCGCAGCTGTGCCCGTGCATCGATCCAGCTCGGTCAAATCGATCGCGTTCGGCACCACCCGGACACGCGCACGGGTTACCGGGAGGGTCCGCAGGAGGACCGGCTCCAGGACCCGGTCGGTCGCGATCACCTGGTCGGCCACACGCGCACATGCGCGCACGGCCTGTTGCAACGGCCGATACGCAACACGCTTCAGCCTGGCGCGCGTCGGATCCGTCGCGCCGAACTCCTCCAACCCCTGCGGATTGAAGACCAACGGTACGGTTTCTAAGGGATCGCGCCGCCGTGCCAATGCGTACCCCAAACAGCTGGCACCGAGTCCGTGCACAATCTGAATGCCGCCGGCGCGGACCAGCCGCGCGGCGAGACGGCCAGCGCGCCATCCGAACCAGGGGTACGCCGTGCTCCGATCGAGCACCGTCGTTCCGCGTCGCCCGGCGAACGGAAAGGTTCGGTACGGGACAAGCCGCGTGCTCACGCGACCGTGGCCATCGCCGAGTGTCTCGAGCGACTCGATGCCGCCAGCCGTCGGCGGACGGGTAATCACTGTCACCCGAACGCCACGACCAGCCAGATGGCGGATAAGGTCGTGCACGTGGCGCTCGAGCCCGCCGCTACCGTGCAGGGGAAACACGGCGCGCGTCAACAGCACGACATGGAGATCGGTGTCCGTCACCGGAATCACGCCACGCGCGGCCCGCGCTCGAGCAGGGACGTATACAACGCCTCAATGCGATGGGCGACGGCCGCTGCGTCGAACCGCTCTTCAACGCGCCGCCGCGCCGCGGCGCCGAGCCGGCGGCGTAGCTTCTCGTCCCGGCGCAGCCGAGCTATGTCGTCACCCAATGCCTCGGCGGAGCGCGACAGCAGACCGGTCACGTCGTGCTCAATGATGTCGCCAGTCCCGCCGGTGTCATTTGCCGCGATCGGCCGGCCGAGCGCGCTGGCCTCGAGCAACACGCGGCTCAGCGATTCCGGTCCGTGGGATGGGAACACCAGCATCCCGGCATGACGCAGCCACACAAGCGCCTCCTCCCGCGGCAACCAGCTCACGAATCGCACGTCTCGGCCCGACCGGCGACTCGCCGCCTCGAGGCGACCGCGCTCGCTGCCATCTCCGACGATGATCAGCGGCCAATCCAGCTGGGCGCGTTCAATGGCGGCCAACAGCTTCGTGACCCCTTTGTTCGGTTCCAGTTTGCCGAGATAGAGCGCGTAAGTCGTCTCCAGGGGACAGGGCTGGCGTTCCGCCCCTGCGCGGATGGCGGTGACATCGACCGGGTTGGGAATCGTCGTCACAGCGCCATCGTGTAGCTCAGGGGTGCGTGCGCGCAGGTCGCGCGCAATGGCCGAGCTGACGGCGACGACTCCGTCGCCCGCCACGAGCGCACGCCGTTTCGCTGCCAGATTGGCACGCATATACGGAATGAGCGGAAGCGCCAGCGGCCACAGCACCCCCGCCCTGGGCTGGACGCACCGCGTCATCATGCCAGGAGAGCAGCCAGGACACAGAGTATCGGCATCGCGATCGTAGATGAGATCCGACCAGTAGCAGACAGGCCAGTAGTCTCGCACCGTGCAGACCACCGGCACATTCGCCTCCCGGCCGGCCGCAACGCTCGCCGGCCCCGTCAGCACGTGCTGCGCATGCACGATGTCGATCGCCTGCGTCCGGATGAGCGTGCCGAGAAAATGACCGAATCGGCGATATAGGCGCTCGTTCTTGAAGTAATTGCGAACATACGGCACGTTCGGCGCCGCAGCGTGATACTCGATCGGCCGGAAGCCGTCGTACCCTTCGTCGCTCGTGGCAGGCTCGTGCGTGGTCCTTGGGCGCACGACCACGAGCTCATGGCCGCGCGCGCGCAGCCCTTTCGCCAGCTCGTAAGTGCTCCAACCGCTGCCGCCACATCCAGGCGGGAACGCGTCGGTTGCGATCAGTACGCGCATCTAGGCTTGGTACCCACGCCCTGGCCGCTGCTGCAGCGCGCGCTTCATCGCCGCGGTGAGGGTCTGGCAGTGCGTGTCCCAGCCGAACCGCTCCACCGCGCGCTCGCGGGCCGAGGTGCCGAGCGCCATTCGCGTGTCCGAGTCCCTCAGCGCGTCGATCGCATTGGCGAGACCATTGGGATTTGCCGCATCGTACAATACGCCGTCGCGCCCGTGTCGGACGATCGTGCGCAGGCGATCGATATCCGGTGCGACCACAGGAAGCGCGCTCGCCATATACTCGAACACCTTCAGCGGCGACCAGTAGAACCCGAGCGCCAGCGGCCGGTGGGCACCGACGTCGAATGGAGCCACTCCGATGTCGGCGGCAGCCAGCGCTGCCGGCATCGACGCGTTCGGCACGGCCCCCGTGAACGTGATGCCGTCGAGACCGCGCGCGGCGGCGCGAACCCGGCCCAGCTCGGGACCGTCGCCGATGAGCACCGCGCGCACGTTCGACGGCCCGCGGCTCCGCAGACGCCGTACAGCCTCGACGAGATGGATCGCGCCGTGCCAGGCGCGAAAGGCTCCCGCAAAGACCACGACAAGCTCATCGGCGCAACGGGTGAAGGGTGCCGTCCCATGGGCATCGGGCCGAAAGCGGTTGGTGTCTGCACCCCACTCGAGCTCGAGAATCCGGTCTGGCGCCACGCGGTTGGGCAGGATGCCGGCGTGCGGCGTCACGATCAGATCGGCGGCCGCACACTGCCATTCGCGCCACCGACGCATCGGAGCCACGATTAACGCACGGTCGAGCCAGGCCTTCGCCGAGCCGGGGTAGTCGATGACCGGTGCGTTGACTTCGAGCACCACGAGTGCGCCGACGTCGGCGGCCGCACGCAGGCCCTCGCCGCCGAAGTTGTAGTACCGCTCGATGATGACATCCGGACTCAACTCGCGCGCGATCCGCCGGACCCGACCCGCCGTCAGCCACCGCAGCTGGCGAGCCCCGAGCGGCGGTGATACAGCCTGCCAGGAGACCCCGTTGCCGTCAGGAAACGGCGAAGGACCGGGTGTGACGAGGACGTGCACGTCGTGGCCGAGCGCCGCCAGCCCCTCCGCCACGGCGGTAACGTGGACCGATCCGCCGAGCGTGCCGGGCACCGTCTGATCGATGGCGACATACAAGATTCTCATCAGGCGGTGCGCGTCAGGAGCGCGAAGAACGGCCCGGACCGAATCCGGCCAAAGAGCACGAGGTCGATCTTCATCAGCCAGGTCAGCGCCACCAGCATGCCGTAGGTGAATCCGCGTTTGGCGAGCCGAGCCTGAGCCCGCTGATGGGCGGCACGGACCGCCGCCCGGGGCACAGGAGCTGCGTCGTCAGCCGCACTCTCGGCTCGGCGGGTCGCCCAGCGTTCGGCCATGCGCAGAAGGATATTTTCGACGAACCCGCCGACGAGGGGCGTGTAATACCGGATCCGCTCGATTCGGAACCCGGCCTCCTCGACCACGCGTTCGAGATCGGGTATGTCGGCGAGCGGATTGACGTGGTCCGACTTTCGCAAACGTTCGTATGTCAAGTCGACGAGACCCACGCGCTCGAGTCCGCGTGCCAGCCGGTTGATCACGCGGAGCCCTGCCGCAACCGGCGAGTTCTTCCGCACATGGGTGTAGACAAAGAGGTGGCCACCCGGTTCGAGCACCCGAGCCGTCTCCTTGAGCATCTGCATCAGCGCGTCGCGAGAGAGATGCTCCAACACGTCGAGCGTAAACGCCTTCGTGAACGACCGGTCGGCCACCGGTAGCTGCCGGAGATCGCCGACCATCAAATCTACCGACGCCAGAGCCTCGACCGCGAAGTGAGGACTCACGTCGATCCCGGCGAGATTCGCGCCGCTGTCACGGTTCCAGACCAGCGCCCGGCCGCTACCGCACCCCAGATCGATCACCCGGTCATCAGGCGTCACCTGGAGAAACTGGCGCAGCATGTCGTTCCGGATGGCCGCCGACAAGAGCGGTGGCGACACGCGATCGTGCCGCCCCTCCTCGTACATCGCCTCATCGACATACTTCGTCATCTCGGCGAATGGCGTCGCAGGGCGCAGATCGAGATAGTCCCCACCGACGGCGGCGTATCGCCGGTCGCACGCTCGGCATGTCAGCCTCTCGTCGGCTGCGTAGAGCTCCGTCCGGCACGACGGACACCGGGCAATCGCCAGCAGTCGCGGCGAGATCATGAATTGCGCACCACGTCGGTCAGAAATTGTTCGATCCGCTCGGCACGACGGCTCCACGAGTAGGACGCCGCCTGGTTGAACGCGGCGCGAGCGAGCCGTTCCGACAGGGCTCGATCCGCGAGGAGCTCCCGCACGGCGGCCGCGAGCGCCGCCGGATCGCCTGGCGGCACGAGCCGCGCGTTCTCGCCGTCGGTCAGGATCTCTCGAATCGGCGGCAGATCGGAGGCGACGATCGGCTTGCCCGCTGCCATGTACTCGAAGAGCTTTAGCGGGGACGTGTACCGGGCGGATGGCGTGGCGACCGTCGGGAGAACAAGCACGTCGGCATCAGACAGCCATTCCGGAACCTTGACCCTTGGCACCAGGCCGGTGACCGTCACGCGGTCGTCGAGGTCCAGCTCGTGGATCAGGTCTCGCACGCGAGTAAAGTCCACGTCGCCCTGGCGCCCTCCAACAATCAACCCCCGCGTCTCGGGCAGCGACACCAACGCGCGCATTAGGACGTCACTCCCCTTCCAGGGATACAGATGCCCTGCATACGCCACCACGGGTGGTTCACCCGCGGTGGGCGATTGGAATACCCGATCGGCCGGTACGCGCACGCCATTCGACACGGTCACGAGCCGAGTACGGCCTCCGAGCCGCTCGGTCAACTCGGTCGCCAGCGTGCGGGTCGTCGTCACATAGCCCTCAGCCTGCCTCCAGACTCGGGACTCCCGTTTCGACAGCCGCCGCTGCTTCCGGCGGCTGCCACGGCGCGCGCCTGCGACGAGCTCGGGCATCGTCTCGGCGAACACAGGCGCGTAGCCGTGCGTTTCGTAGACGAGCGGAGGACGAAGAGCGCGCGGCAGTCTCAGAAGCGCCCCGGCCACGCCGAGGTCCCGGGTGAAAACGACGTCGAACTTCTTCGCTCCGCCAACCGCTCGGGCGGCCGACTGCATCAGATAGGTAGCGCGACGGCACGGTTCCGGTCCTAGCACCCGAATGGGCATCACCCGCAGCCGTGGGGTCCGCTCGCAGCCGTAGAACGCGAACGGATCTCGGGCCGGCCGCACCGTGTCGGGCCGAACGCCAAGGATCATCTCGTGCCGACGCTCTGCGAGCGCGTAGGCGGTCTCCATCGTCTGAATACCGTTGGCGCGTTCGAGAGGGAACCGGATGTCGGCAAGATACAGAATGCGCAAATCGTTCTCTGTTCGGGTCGCGCTCACCGCTCGGGCTCTGCGTATCGCTCCGGCTCTTCGTAGAAAGAGCTTCTGTCGAACAGATACCGTTGAGCCAGCCTCGGTAACGCGCGTGGAACCGTCACGAACGTATTGTACGCATTGCGTGCTGGTTCGAGCCGCTGGCGGTCCATCATCCCGCTTCCGAACTGCGCCATCAGCCCAAGATTCCACCAGACACATCCTCCAAGCAGTAGGCTGAGCCCGACTCGGCTGCGTTGCGCGGTGGCCAGCTTCAGCATGGCGGCCATGCCGATGACGAGGATGACCGTCGTGCCGACGAAGCGCCGCTGGCCGAACGACCCGGCGACGGTCCAGCTGTCAATGCTGCCTGAAATGTACACCTGCGCGGCGAACATGAGGCCGAGGCACGTCGCCACGCGCCGGGTCGAGCGCGACGGCGCAGTCAGCACCAGGACGGCCAGTCCCACCAGACACAGCAGCACGAGGGGTGTCCAGACCAACAGACCGTGCCCCGGTGACAGCAGCACGTGACCCGCATACGGTGCGAACCACTGCATCTTGTTCGCGATGTAATCCGGCGGACCCAGCCGCCCGTTCAAGATCAGATACGCTGCCGCCTGAGGGAGGTAGCAGACGCCGAACGCCGCAACAGCGGCACACACAGCGGTCAAGCGCTCGCCGACTCGATGCGACCATCCAGACTGCATGTCGGTTCCCAGCATCCAGACAAAGTCGAGGGCGGGACCAATCACGAACAACACATCCTGCTCCCGAACCATGACCATCAGGGCGGCGCTCGTTCCGAGGGCCACGAGACCACGGGCGGACCAACGCTCCCGCACGGAGAGCCAGACGTTCACGAAAACGGCGACCGCGAAGGCCGAGCAGGCGTGCGCCATTCCAGGTGCGACATACATATAGAAGAGAAGCGGTGTCCCGAGCCAGACGATCAGCCCGGCCAGCTGCCCGCGTCGCCACGAACCGGTCAGCCGACATGCCACGCGAATGGAGAGCAGCACGGCGAGGAACCCGTAGAACGCGGAGCCATAGGCGACTGCCCGCAGATACGGCCGTGAGAAGCCATCGGCCACCACATCCGCACCAACCGTGCGCATGAGCCGGACCGAGAGATCGGCTACGCCAAAGAAGGGTGCCCAGAGGAGCGCACATCCGATGGTACCGAAATTGTACCGTCGACCGGTCGAAGTCGTCAGCTCGAGAAACGTCTCTTCGAATCCAAAGGAACGGGCGATGCCACGGTCATGAAAGTAACGATATTCGTTGTCGAACGAAAGATCCTGGTCGAACCACAGGGAACGCAAGAACGCGAAATACTGGATCTCGTCGGAGGCGTACAACCGAGGAGTGACCGCGGGGAGAGAGACGACGAACAGCAGAACCACCGCCCACTGCTGCAGCCGCGTCTGGGTGCGCGGCGTGCCTTGAGCCGATCGCGCCAAGGGCATCGATACGCGGCATTATACCACCCGGCCCAGAGCCCGATGCAGATCCCGGCCGATGGAATCGATAGACTTACAGATGATGCCGCGTGTCACCGAAATGCTCGTCGCGCTCGAGAGACATCCCGCTCGCATCATCTGGTCGCTGGGCTTGGTGTTCCTATTCGTCTACATCGCGAGCCAGACCATTGTGCAAGGCGCACACTCACGAACTATCAATGGCGACGCGATTCAGTACTACGCCTACCTGCGTTCGTTGGCGATCGACGGAGACGTAGACTTCACGAACGACTACCGCCTGCTCTTTGATACCGAAGCGCCGGACGCGTCCAACAACGTCTGGCTTACGACGGTGACACCAACGGGTCGAGCTCCAAACATGATGGCAATCGGCCCAGCGCTGCTCTGGGCACCAGCGTTTCTACTCGTCGCGGCAGCCGGCGGAACGCTTCGCCTCGTCGGTCTTGGCGTGCCGTTCGACGGTGTCGCGATGCCGTTCCTGCTGTCGGCCGGCGTGGCAGGTATCTTGTACGCCACGGCCGGCATCCACCTCTGTTACGACATGTGCCGGCGCCTGTATCCGGCCGTCGCTGCCCTGTGGGCAACGCTCGCGGCGTGGCTGGCCACGTCCGCCGTCTACTACTCGGTCGTCTCACCGACGTATTCCCATGCGGTGTCGATCTTTGCGGTGGCGCTCTTCTGTAACACGTGGCTGCGTACGCGCGGCCGTGACGGTCTCGGGCGCACCGTGGCATTGGGCGCGCTCGCTGGACTCGCTGCTCTTGTCCGCTGGCAAGACATCATCGTGCTCATCTTGCCGGTCGGCGAATTCCTGCACGCGACCCTCAGACGCGATCGATCGGTGTCCAACGCGCTCGGCCACGTTGGCGTGCTCGGCGCTGCAGCCGTGCTCATGCTTGCGCCACAACTGGTGGCATGGCAGTCAATCTACGGCCAACCCATCCTTATGCCGCAGGGCGAGGGATTCATGCGCTGGACATCCCCCGCCGTCGGCCTCGTGTTGTTCTCTTTGAAGCGGGGACTTTTTACGTGGACACCCGCCGTGCTGCTCGCCGTCATCGGATGGCGTGCACTCGTCCGACGGGACCGCGAGCTCGGGTGGTCCGCAGTCGGAATCGGGCTGGTGGCCCTCTACATCAACGCCGCCGTGAGCGACTGGTGGGCCGGGGAAGCATTTGGAGCTCGCAGATTCATCAGCTACACGCCCTTCCTGACGCTCGGTCTTGGCGGGATGTTCGCCGCGCCATTCTGGCAGAAGCGTCGGGTGTGTTTGCGGTGGACGGCGCTTGGGCTCATCGCCTACAACCTGTTGTTCGTGTTGCAGTACCAGTTGTTCCTCCGCGGCTTCAACCAGCTTGCCCCGTACCCGACGACCCCGGGCGAGGTGTTCGTCGAGCGTCTGATCGTGCCGTTTCGTCTGCTGCGATCCTGGTTCGCCATGTAACGACGTCGAACCTCAGGCATCACCGCCCGACCGCCTGGCGGTACACGTCGCGGTAACGGGCCGCGCAGACTTCGACCGTGAACGCGTGCTGGATCTTCTCCCGCGTCGCCGCGGCGGTCCGCCGAGGGCTCGCCAGCCGAGACCCGACGGCCTCAGATAGCCCCTCCGGCTCAGTGAGTTCAACATCGTCCGGAAAGTGATCACGGACCTCGCGTCCCCCGGCGGTGGGGGTTGCCACAACCGGCGTACCACACGCCAGCGATTCAAGCATGACGGTGCCCCAGGATTCCAGGCGAGACGGCAGCACGAAGAGATCGGCCCCTGCGTAGTAGCGCCAGAGCTCGTCGTTCGGAACCGAGCCAAGGAAACGCACGTGGCGCGCCACACCCATCTCTTGCGCAAGCGTCTCGAGCGACCCACGCAGCTCTCCCTCCCCAACCAGTAGTAACTGCGTATCCGGCGAAGCATTCAGGATGCTCGGCATTGCTCGGAGCAGATCCTCATGTCCGGCGACCGGATGCAGTCGCTTCACGGTTAACAGCACCGGCCCGCCGTTCAGGCCAAGCCCCTGCCGCAACGCGCTCCGCTCTGATGCCGCCGGCGCGCGAAACGCTGGAGGCACCGGCGCATAGATGACCAGCGACGGTTCCGGCGCCAGATTCCTGGCCCGCGCGTACTCGAGAAGCAGTTGACTATAGAAGACACGACAAGCAGCCCGACGAACCACTCGGGCGAACCGAGCGTGCCGGCGCGGGTCGTGGTCCCAGATGTCCGTTCCGTAGAGCGTGATGATCGACGGCTTTTCGTACAACGACGCCAACCGGTCACTCACCTCGACAATCAGCCCATTGCTGTGGAGGTGCACGAGCTCGCTTCCGCGAATTGCGCCGGCCGCACCGCCTGCGATCCGCGCGCCGGCTAACGCGGCACCTAGCACAGAACGATCGAGCCAACGGCGGCCGCACCGCGGAACGTAGTCGACCCGAAGGCTCCTGCCAACCGTGCCGCCCTGACGCGGGGGATGCGCGACGAAACGTGCAGCAACGCCATGCGATGCGAGGGCAGGCGCGAGCAGCGCCGGCAGAATCGCGTTGGCCCCTTGCTCGGGCGGGAGATGCGGGCTGACCATCGTGACGCGCAGTGCAGTCTCTGCCTCGGCAGTGCCAACCGACATCGGGAGCGCATGTTAGCAGAAATCATCCACTATAATTGGCTGCGATGCAGCGACTAGCGAGTGCGCTCCTGGCGCCGGAGGACCATTGAGAACCGTCGACGACGACGCAATCAAGACCCACGGCGCCGTGCGGTTTCGGTCCGACTTTCACTACGCGGTCTTCGAATACTGGCGTAGCGCGAAGCTCCTGCGGTATCTGACACGGTCGGGTATCACGGAGCTTGGCCGGGTCCTCGACGATGGCTGCGGCGGGGGCGGTATGTGCGTCTCGTTCGGGGAGGAGAGTCCCCTTGTCGTCGGCATCGATCCCGGCGAGCGGTTTTGCACGGCAGGCCGGCGATTGGCGGCTGAGCGAAACGTCCCCACCGTCAGTTTCACCCGCGCGGACGGACACCTGCTGCCGTTTGGTGACGGTGTCTTCGACCTCGTGCTGTCCCATGCCGTGATCGAACACGTGGCCGATCCCGCCACATATCTCAAGGAAGCGAGACGTGTCCTTCGGCCCGGCGGCCTACTGTTTCTCGAGACAGCACCATATCTGTCGCTGGCGGGCGCCCACCTTCCGAGGCTGAGGTGGCCTATCCCATACTACCTGCCGATGGGGCGGCGCGCCGCATTCGCATTCGCGAAATGGATGGCGCGTCACGCGCCACAGCTCCTCAATGAGCCGCCGGAGGGCTCGTCGTTCATCACGCTGGCACGAAGCGGCGGCATTAAGGTTGACGACCTGTTATACCGTGTCACGCTTCGGAGACTGCGCCGCGACATCGCAGGTGCGGGGTTCAAGCCGCTGCGTGAGGACCTATACGTCAGCGGGTTCGTCCGCCGGCACCTCCCAGGGGTGGTCTCGCGACTCGTACCGCACGTGCCATTCGCGCGGGATGTGCTCATCACGAACATGGAGTATCTGCTCGCGGCGTAGGGAGGGACGGTGTCTGACCCAAGCTTCTGGCGACGGGCGCTCGATGAACGCGCCGCCCTGATCACGGACCTCGCGAAGAGCGACGTGGGCAGGAATCTGGATCAAGTCGTCGCCATGGTACTGGACGCGTTCCAGGGGGGAGGACGCATCTTCCTTTTCGGCAACGGTGGGAGCGCCGCCGCCGCGCAGCATGTCGCGGCCGAGCTTGTCGGGCGGTTCCTGAGTGAGCGAGCACCGCTGCCCGCCCTAGCGCTGACGACGGACACCAGTGTGCTCACGGCCCTGGGCAACGACTACGGATTCGAGCGGACGTTCGAACGGAAGGTCGACGCGCTTGTCCAGAAGGGCGACGTCGTCATTGGGCTCAGCACCAGCGGCAACTCGGACAACGTGGTGAAGGGACTGCGTGCGGCACGGCGACGCGGTGCGCGGACCGTCGCCATGCTGGGGCGGAAGTTCGGACGGGTCGGGCGAGTCGTCGATCTCAAGATTCGTGTGCCATCCAACAGCGTCCCCGTGGTCCAGGAGATCCACAAGTGTCTCCTCCACCTCATCTGCGAATCAATCGATCGGCGGCTGACGAGTCGCACGGCACCATCGCGGACGCAGACTCGGAGGAAGGGCCGTGGCTAGTACGCGCCGCGCAAGCCGAACCGGGGCTTCGAACACGCCCCAGGTGTTGCCCAGTGGTCAGCTCGGCCCGGTGCTTGTGGTGGGGGACCTGATCTGTGACCGATATCTGTGGGGTGACGTCGATCGGATCTCACCCGAGGCCCCAGTCCAAGTACTGCAGTGGCAGGGCGAGGCCGAGCGCGCCGGCGGCGGGGCCAACGTCGCGTTGAACCTCGCCGCCCTCGGCTGTGAGGTCTACGTGGCCGGTGTCGTCGGCCGCGACGGGGCGGGCCGCTGGCTGATGCGGACCTTGAAGCGACGCGGCGTCCACACGGACGCGGTGATCATCTCGGCGGAACGCGCCACGACCCGAAAGCTCCGTATCGTCGCGCGCGGCCAGCAGCTGTTGCGCGTCGATCAAGAAGATCGCGACCCCATCGCCGCCGGCGACGCGCGCGCGCTGGTCCGCGCGTTAAAGCCACTGGTTCGGCGCGCGGCAGGCATAATCTGTTCGGACTACGGGAAGGGCACCCTCAGCCCCTCCGTTCTGGAGGTGCTGCTGAGGCGACCGGCCAAACATCGCCCGGGTGGCCGCCGTCCGCGCGTGCTGGTCGATCCGGTGGGACGTGACTACTCGCGATATCGCGGCGCCGACATCCTGACACCGAACGAAAAGGAGCTGACCGAGGCGACGGCTGAGCTGGATGACGCCGACCTGGCCGCACGAGCCGAACGGGTCCGCAAGGTCTCTCAGGTCGGCGCCGTGTTGGT
This sequence comes from Acidobacteriota bacterium, assembly GCA_036012155.1. GTDB lineage: Bacteria > Acidobacteriota > UBA890 > UBA890 > WLXD01 > DASCOT01. The sequence goes on along the minus strand of DASCOT010000104.1, from coordinate 3,214 downwards.
CACACGCGGCGCGCATGGGATGGATCTCTTCGAAGGCGGGCGCGGGACGACACGGCGCGTCCACGTGCCCGCGTTTCAGAGACACGAGGTGTACGACGTGACTGGGGCGGGCGACACAGTGGCGGCGGTGATGGGACTCAGCGCCTTTCACGGCCTGCCGCTGGCCGAAGCGGCGCGGCTCGCGACAGCGGCCGCTGGGGCCGTCGTGAGCCAGGTCGGAACCGCGGTTGTCGACGCCGAGACGTTGACGCGGATCACCGGGAGCACATCTGCCGGGTCAGGGGTCAAGGTCCTCACGCGTGCCACACTCCGCGCGCATGTGCACGAGGCGCAGATGCGCGGCTCACGAATCGTGTTCACGAACGGCTGCTTCGATGTGCTGCACACTGGACACCTGCACCTCCTCCAGCGCGCCAGGGCCCTCGGCGACCTGCTTGTCGTAGGGATCAATGACGACCGCTCCGTGCGGCGGCTGAAGGGACCAGGCCGCCCCTTGGTCGGCCACAAGCAGCGCGCCGAGGTGCTGGCCGGCCTTGGGTGCGTGGACTACGTCACTGTCTTCACGGAGACGACGCCGCTCCGGCTGATCCGAAGCGTGCGACCGGATGTCTTGGTCAAGGGCGCGGACTACACCATGGACGAGGTCGTGGGCCGAGACGCGGTGGAGAAAGCCGGCGGCCGCATCGAGCTGATCCCCCTCCTGCCAGGCTTCTCCACGAGCGCGCTCGCACGCACATTGTCCCAACGTAGGCACGGAGAAGGGTCGTGAGCAAGCGACCGCATCCAGCGCTCGACGCCTCGGCTGCCAGCACGGTGTCACTAGGCAGCCGCCCGAGCAAGGTCCATCGTGAGGCGGTGGTCGATCCGGCAACCTATCAGCCCGGGACGTCGCAGCTCGAGCAGTTGATCCCTCCGGTTCTCAGAGGAAGTGACATCAAAGCCGTCGCGGACGCGTGGGCTCGCGCCGTCGCACGAAAACGAAGTGTCATCCTCGGCATGGGAGCGCATCCCATCAAGGTCGGGCTGAGCCGTCTCATCATCGATCTCGTGGAACGAGGCTGGCTCCAGGCCCTAGCTGGCACCGGCGCCGTCGCCATCCACGACCTCGAGATGGCACTGCAGGGAGAGACATCCGAGGAAGTCGCGGATGGGTTGCCGACCGGAACCTTCGGCATGGCCGTCGACACCGGCGACGCCTACTGGGATGCCGTCGAGCTCGCGGCGCGTGAAGGATTTGGTTTGGGGCAGGCGGTCGGCGGCTGGATCAGGGAGTCCGACTTCCCGTGCCGCGAGCTGAGCGTACTGGGCACTGCCTACGACCGCGCGGTGCCGGCAACGCTGCACGTCACGTTGGGCGCCGACACCGTGCATATGCACCCGCGGCACGACGGCGCAACCCTCGGGCGCACGTCGCTGCGAGATTTCTATGTGTTCGCCGAAGCGGTTTCACAGCTCGACGACGGCGGTCTCTACATAAACTTGGGATCGGCAGTAACGCTTCCGGAGGTGTTCCTGAAGGCGATCAATGTCTCTCGGAACATTACGGGCCGTCCGCACCGGTTCATAACGGTCAATCTCGATATGGTGCAACACTACCGGCCCCACCAGAACGTCGTAGACCGACCGACGCAGCCGGACGGAAAAGGCTACGCCATCACCGGCCATCATGAAATCCTATTTCCGCTGCTCTACGCCATGGTCCGCGACCGGCTTGCCTAGGACCATAGACTCTGCTCGGCTCGCTCGCATTGACCATGCGCAATCTCACAGGCGACCAAGCGTTAACCGTCATTCGAGCAATACGTTAGCTTGACGCCTAGCATGCTTGGAAGTACGCTGAACACTGAGCATCACATCTTCCGACCGGCCGTTGGGAGCGCCCGGTCTCATGAACGTGAGTCGACGACTAGGGCTGCTCGAGATCGATCCTCACCGCGGCGCAGCCGAGCGCAACCTTGTGGTCCTGAAGAATGACCGATGACCTCTTGACCATCGCTGGCAGATCGTTCCGCTCCCGCCTCATCGTCGGCACGGGCAAGTATTCGTCGAACGCCGTGATGGTAGCGGCGCACGAAGCCTCCGGCACCGAGATGGTCACCGTCGCCGTCCGTCGCGTGAACATCTCGGATCGCAGCAAGGAATCGCTGCTCGGCTACATCGACACCGACAAGTACTTCCTGCTTCCCAACACCGCGGGCTGCTACACGGCGGAAGACGCGATTCGGACGGCACGTCTGGGGCGGGAAGCCGGCTTGTCCAACTGGGTGAAGCTCGAGGTGATCGGCGACGAGAAGACGCTGTTCCCTGACAACGAAGCGCTCCTCGAAGCGGCGCGGGTTCTGGTCAAGGAAGACTTCATTGTGCTGCCATATACCAATGATGACCCGATCAGCTGCCGCAAGCTCGAGGACGCCGGTGCGGCCGCGGTCATGCCGCTCGGGGCGCCGATCGGATCAGGGCTCGGTATCCAGAATCCGAACAACATCGCAATCATCAAGGAGTTCTCGGACGTGCCGGTCATCGTCGATGCGGGAGTCGGCACTCCGTCGGACGCGACCATCGCCATGGAGCTTGGTGTCGATGGCGTGCTGATGAACACCGGGATCGCCGGCGCGGGGGATCCGGTGACGATGGCGGAGGCGATGCGAAAGGCCGTCGAAGCTGGACGCTTGGCATTCCTGTCGGGGCGAATCCCACGCAAGATGTACGCGACAGCGAGCAGCCCGATCGAGGGCATCATCGGCCGCTAGCCAGCTTCCCGCGCGGTGCCGGCGGATGCGAACGCCTACAGGCTGACTGATCTGCCTTTCACACGCATGGACTAAGCCGTCATCGGCCAACAGGCCTCGCGACGAAGATCGTGAACCTACGCGTCTCAACAGACCGTCTCGGCATCACGGTGACGAGAGTCTTCGACGTCTCCGGTGCGGTCGGACGGGCGGCGCTGTTGGTGCTCCTTTTGGTGATGGCGCAGTCCTTCCTGTGGGTTGAGACGGCCCCACCATCCCTAAAACTTGGCGTGGCCTTGGTCGGGTTCATTGCGTTTCTTCGACCCGCATCAGGTCCACTGATTGTCGCGGGACTCGCACCGCTGGGTGTCGTGATCACGAACCTGTGGAGCGCGCAACCGGCCCGCGTGACCGAGGCTCTTGTGTTGGCGTGTCTAGCAGGGTATTGGCTTCGCTCCATTCGCATGCGGCAGCGTGCTCCGAGC
>DASCOT010000103.1:0-4739 GCA_036012155.1 Acidobacteriota bacterium | reverse complement strand
CCGTTGATCGGTCGGCGCGAACGCGGGCGGCGGCTCCGTTCCGCGGGGAAAGTTGAGGAGATACTCGCGGTCCGGCGCGATGATCAGGGTAGTCTTCGGCATCTGTGCCCAGCCGCGCCAAACATCGTCGCCGACGGCTCGTACGAGCTGCATGGCCTCGCGCACCAAGATGAGCTGATCGTCGTCGACGCTGGGTCGCGCCGCGGCGCCGGGAACGCCGAACGCAGAGGTCACCAAGACTGCGATCGCAGTCGTCAACGCGTGTCGGCGCGAGTGGTTCGTGAGCACCTCAGCCTCTTGTCGAGGGACCATTCCGGAGGCTATCAGGCTAACCTACCGCGAACGCTCGTGACACCCCGGCGCCCGCTCGTGCCTGTAAGCTGCAATTCGCATGAGCCTGATCGAAGACTCACTGTCGCGATATCGACCACTCGTCGGTGACTGGCAGCACCTCATTGAGGCATGCCAGCGGCCGTTGCCACCCGTGGTGTGGGCGAATCCTGTGCGACTCGAGCAACGGCGCCGCTTGGCGACCGCTCTCGGCTACGATCAGGAGGCAGGGATCGCGGATTTGCTCGGTGCTCGCGGATATCAAACGACGCCGCTAGGGTGGATCGCCGATGCGTGGCGAGTCGAGGGGTTGGAGCGCCCGGGATACACGCTCGAGAACCAACTCGGGTTGATTCACGTTCAAGAGGAGATCTCGCTGGCGCCGCCCGTCGTGCTTGGCGCGCGCCCAGATGAGCGTGTCCTCGACATGTGCGCCGCACCGGGTGGCAAGACTGCCCGTATCGCTGTGTCGATGGATAATCGCGGCACGCTCATCGCCAACGACGTTCGGGCGCACCGATTGCGCGCCCTGCGATCCAACTGCGAGCGACTCGGTGTTACCAATGTTGTCGTGACCCCAATCGATGGCACGCGGTTTCCGCTCGACGCCGGGCCCTTCGATCGCATCCTTCTGGATGTACCGTGCTCCTGCGAGGGAAACCTGCGCGACACTCCGAAAGCGGCCGGCACAGGATCCGACGGTTCGATCAAGGGAAGATCGGGATTGCAAGCTACCCTCCTGGGTCGCGCCTGGAAGTTGCTTAGGCACGGGGGCATCTTGGTCTACTCCACCTGTACTTTCGCGCCGGAGGAGAACGAGCTCGTCCTTGATTACACGCTGGGCGATGACGCGACGATCGAGCCGTTCACGATCCCGGGCCTGGTCGGTGATCCAGGCGTGGTTGAGTGGGCTGGTCGCGGGTTGCGCGAGGATTGTCGAAACCTGGTGCGCTATTGGCCGCACCTGAACGACACGGGCGGGTTCACGATCGCCAGGGTCCGGAAGCAGCCGGTGTGTTGAGGCAGTTCCGGCGTCTCGAGCGCGAGCCTTATGCCAGCTGGTGGACTGATCGCTTCGGCACGCCGGTGGGTCTCTTCGACGGCTGTTCGATGTGGCAGCGGGGCAAGAGCTCGGTGTGGGTTGCGGCGCTCGACGTCGATCCCGGTGCCACCTCGCCGGTGGATGGCGTGGGCTTTCCCCTGCTGCGGGTCGGAGGCCGGGCTTGGAAGCCCACCAGTGTCGGATTGGTGCACTTCGGGCTGCGGGCAACGCGCAATGTCGTGGAGCTCGACGCCAATGAGACGATGCGCTTTCTCGCCGGCGAGGCGATCGAGTTGGCGACGGATGACCCCCGGTGTGGTCAGTGGAGCCGCGGCTTCGTTCTGGCGCGTTATCTGGGAGTACCGCTCGGATGCGCCGAATGGCGCGCCGATGCCATACGCTCGGTGCTACCCAAGGGGCGTCGCAATCAGGCTCCCGATTTGCCGCTGAGCATCCCCGAAAGCTAGTCGCCTGCGAGAGTGGCTTGCGAGGCGAGGGGCAGGCGCAGCCGCGCCCAACACCCTGGGGCAGAAACACGGTTTTCCAACGTCAGGCTGCCGCCGTGATTCTCGGCGATCTGCCGACTGAGTACCAATCCGATGCCCGAGCCGTGTGGTTTGGTCGTGAAGAAGGGAACGAACAGATGCTGCGTTTCCGGCAGCCCCTGGCCATCGTCCTCCACCAGCAGCTCGAGTTGCTCTTCGCGTCCGTCGACCTGCGACCAACGCACGCGCACCCCGCCGCCAGTATCGAGCGAGGACTCGACGGCGTTGGCCAGCAGATTGATCAGCAGTTGATCTAGCTGGTCACCGTCTGCTGCTAAGTGCAGCTCCGGACCTCCTTCGATGGTGACCGCCAGGCGGCTCTCCAACGCCACCGCGTGGTCTACCCAGGTGCCGACGTGGACAGGGCGCAACCGCGGTGGCGGCAGTTGGGTCAGCTTGGCGTACGCCGACATGAACCGGGCGAGTCCACCGGACCGGTCGGCAATGACCTGTAGCCCGTTGCTGAGATCCTCACGCCACTCGGTCGCCAGCGGCTCCCGCCTCATCTGCAAGCGGAGGCTCTCGGCAATCGACTTGATGGGGGCAAGTGAATTGTTGATCTCGTGGCGAAGGACCTGCACCAGGCGCTGCCATGCCTGACGTTCCTGCTCTCGCAGAGTACGCGTGAGGTCTGATAGAACAACCAGCTGATGCGGTCGGCCACCCTGACGAAAGGTCCCGCGCCGGAGCTCCCAGTGTCCGGAGCCTCCTGGCAGATTGAGTTCGACGATGCGCGAAGCCGCACCGCCGACGCAGTCGAGCAACCCGAGCTCGCCGGCCTCGTGCCCGATGGCCTGCTGGGCGGTGACGCCGAGAAGTCGCTCGCCTCCTCGATTGACGAGCCGTACGTGCCCCGACTCATCGAAGGCGAACACGGCGACGTCGATCTCCTCCATTACCTTGCCGAGCAGCGCGGTAGCCTCGACCGCTCCGCGTCGCTGCTCGCGTAGTATCTCGCCGAGCTGATTGAGCTCGACCATCGCCAGGCCGAGAGCCTCCCCCATGTGGGCCTCGCGGGCGCGAATCGAGAAGTCGCCTTCACGCAAGGCCGACAGTAGGTTGGATAGCGTCTGCAGCGGCCGTACAACTTGTTCACGCAGCGCTAACGCAAAGCCCAGCCATGAGCCGATGACGGCCATCGACAGCGTCCACTGCAATCTTGCGGTGTGCTCGCCAGTCCACAACAGCCAAAGCGCCACCACAGAGGCCGGCAGGCCGGCGCCCATGGCCAGCGCCAAGACGCGGTGGTCGAAGCTGAGCGACCGAGGCCGCTCCGGATTCATAGGCCGTAACGATTGAGTCGGCGGTAGAGGGCGCTGCGGCTGAGCCCCAGACTCTCGGCAGCGCGGCTGACATTGCCATCGTTGCGCGAAAGGGCTGCCTGAATCAAGGTGCGCTCAGCCTCCTCGAGCGATAGGTCTTCGAGCCGCGAGCTTGATTCGCGCCTTGTGTGCAAGCCGAGGTCCTCGCGTCGAATGCTGTCGCCGGCTGCCATCAAGACGGCGCGCTCGATCACGTGCCGGAGCTCGCGCACGTTGCCTGGCCACGGGTGGGTCAGCAGTGCTTGCATGCCGCCCCGGTCGAAGCTGCTGATGTTGCGGCGGTACTTCCGCGCGTGCCCTTCCAAGAAATGAGCCGCAAGCAGCGGTATGTCCTCGCGCCGCTCGCGCAGAGGAGGCAGGCTGATCTCGACCGTATTCAAGCGATACAGCAAGTCTTCTCGAAAGTTGCCGGCGTCGACTTCATTGAGCAGCTCGACGTTGGTAGCCGAAAGCACGCGCACGTCGACTCGCCGCGTGCGCGAGGAGCCGACGCGCTGCAACTCGCCGGTCTCCAGAACCCGGAGGAACTTGGCCTGCTGTTTTGTCGGAATGTTGGCGATCTCATCGAGAAACAAGGTGCCGCGGTCGGCGAGCTCGAAGTAGCCGACGCGATCGGCGCGTGCATCGGTGAACGAGCCCTTGATGTGGCCGAACAGCTCGCTCTCGAAGACGCCATCGGAGATGGCGCCGACATCTACCGTAACCAGCGGACTGGAGGCGCGATTGGAGGCAGCGTGGATCCATCGGGCCACAACTTCTTTACCGGTCCCATGCTCGCCAGTAACCAAGACGTTGGCATCGGACGGCGCCACTCGTTCCATGAGCTCGAGGATCGGCAGCATGACGCGCGACTCGGCGATCAACTCGGGCAGCCCCTCGCGTCGTAGCAGCCGGTTCTCGTGCTCGAGGCGCTGGCTGCGTCGAATCGCTTGGCCCAGCTCTATCTGTGTTCCGAGCGTGGCGATCAGCCGCGCGTTGTCCCAGGGCTTTTCCACGTAATCGCGTGCGCCCTGTGCCATCGCCTCCACGGCGCCCTCGACGGTGCCCCAGGCGGTCATGACGATCACCGGCAACCCGGCGTCTATTTGCCTCAATCGAGGCAGGAGGTCGAGTCCCTCGCGACCCGAGGTCGTGTCGCGTGTGTAGTTCAGGTCCATGAGCACGGCGTCGAACTGCTGGCCCTCGACAGCGGTGATCAGCCCCGCTGGAGATGTAACCGTCTTGACGTCGAAGCCCTCGCCTTTCAACAGCAAGCGAAGCGCCTCGAGCACATCCTTCTGATCGTCGGCTACGAGGATCCGGGGAGATCGCGTCTGGTCGTTGCTCATCGGGCCATCAAGGCGGCGGGCCGACAATGCCGGGACGGTAGGCAACATCGACGATCGCGTATCGCCAGGGAGCTTGGGAACAGAGCTAGCCATGGTATCGGCGCCAGGGAAGAAGAGAAACGGGCGCTTGCCGGCGCTCAGACGACAGCGACCTGCTCGTCGACGACCATGC
>DASCOT010000102.1:0-5535 GCA_036012155.1 Acidobacteriota bacterium | reverse complement strand
GACGAACTGCGGCGTGTCGCCGTAGCCGGCGAACGCGCCTTCGTCGTGGCGCCACGCATCGATGACTCGGAGGCCGGCAGCACTTCGGCCGTCGAACTGGCTCGACAGCTTCAGCAGAGAATTCCTGAAGTCGGCGTGGGCCTGGTACACGGCGACCTCGACAGCGAAGCAAAGGCGCGCGCTATGCGACGGTTTGTCGATGGGACAACGCCCGTGCTGGTCTCGACGACGGTCATCGAGGTTGGGGTCGACGTGCCGGAGGCCACGCTGATGGTGGTCGACGGCGCCGAGCGGTTCGGTCTGGCACAACTGCATCAGTTACGGGGTCGCGTCGGTAGAGGGTCTCTGCCGGGCAGCTGCTGGTTGATCACCCGCGGCCATCTGACCGAGACGGCAACGCAGCGCTTGCACGCACTCTGCGATACTCATGACGGCTTCCGGATCGCCGAGCAGGATCTCCAGCTGCGCGGTCCTGGCGAGGTGCTCGGAACTCGGCAGGCCGGCCCAGTGGAGCTGAGGATCGGTGACCCCTACGCAGATTCGGAATGGTTCGAGGAGGCTCGGGACATCGCGCGGACCCTGGTGGAGAGCGACGATGCGGGAGCCACTCGTTATCGCGAAGGATTGCGCTGCGCCTGGCGCACCCGCATGCGGTTGGCGCGCGCCGGTTGATGCGGGTCATTGCCGGACGGGCCCGCGGGCGACGGCTACGAGTCCCCGATCAGTCCGGTGTGCGCCCGACGACCGATCGCGCCCGGGAGACGTTGTTCAGCGTCCTACTGCCATTTCTGCGCGACGCGCGCGTGCTCGACCTGTTCGCCGGCTCGGGTGCGCTAGGGCTGGAGGCGGTAAGCCGTGGCGCGCGTGGCGCCACCTTCGTGGAGTGCCACCGCAAGGTCGCCACCGTCCTGCGCGCCAACATCGCAGCTTGTGATCTCGAGAGCGAGTGCGAGGTCGTGTTGTCCGACTATCGGGCTGCTGTGCGTCGTCTCTCGACGACCCACCCACCTTTTGACCTCGTCTTCGTCGACCCGCCGTACGGATCGGGGCAGGGAATCGAGTGCCTCGCACAGCTGAGCGCTGGCCAACTCGTCGCCGAGGGTGGCCGTGTGATTCTGGAGCAGGGGCGTCACGAAAGCGCTGAGCTTCCCGCGCAGTGGGAGTTACTGCGAACCCTGCGGATCGGGAAGACGGTGTTTCTGATCTGTAGCCGCGTAGAGCCCGGCCCGGCGGCCTGCTAAAGTGCGTCGGTAGCCTCCGGATCGGGGTTGAAGGGTCGCAACGGGGTACCGACACCGTGAATGCCGCTGCCATTTACCCGGGGTCGTTCGACCCCGTCACAAACGGACACCTGGACATCATCCGGCGATCTCGGGAAGTGTTCCCGCGCCTGATCGTGGCCGTGCTGCGGAATTCACGCAAGGAAGCGTTGTTTCCAGTTAGCGCGCGCTCAGCCATGCTGGAGCAATTGCTTGCCGATGACGCGGGCATCGAGGTCATCAGCTTCGAAGGGCTCCTGGTGGAAGTGGCCAAGGAACATGACGCCAGCGTCATCATCCGGGGCCTCCGCGCGGTGACCGACTTCGAGTACGAGTTTCAGATGGCCATGATGAACCGGCACCTCGACGGGCGAATCAAGACCATGTTCATGGTGCCGCACGAGGACTATACGTACCTTTCATCGAGTTTGATCAAGGAAATCTACGAGCTTGGCGGCACCGCAACGAGCATGGTCCCTGCCGAGGTCGAGGAGCAGCTACGTGAGCATTTCACCCGCCGAAAAGAGTGACCTCTTGCGACTCAGCGCCACCGTGTCGCAGATTGGTGCGTCAGCGACACTTGCTGCAAGCGAGAAGGCTCGGCAGCTCCGGGCCCAAGGCATTGATGTGCTCGACCTCGGCCCGGGTCAGCCGGACTTCGACACGCCGGAGTCGATCCGCAACGCCGGAATCCAGGCAATCCGCGACGGACGGACGCGGTACACGCCGGCAGCGGGTATCCCCGAGCTGCGCGAGGCGGTCGCCAACCTCTATACCTCGCGCGAGGGAGTGTCCTACGAAACCGACGAGACGATGATCGCCGCCGGTGGTAAGCAGGCACTGCACAACTTCTTCATGAGCGTGCTGGATCCGGGCGACGAGGTGATCGTGCCGACGCCGTACTGGGTGAGCATTCCCGAGCAGGTGAAGCTGGCGGGTGGTCGGCCCGTAACCGTCGACACCGACGAGGCCGATGGCTTCGAGCTACGAGCAGAGACGATTGCCACGGCTTGCACCGGCCGGACCCGGGTCATCGTGCTGAACACGCCGAGCAACCCGAGCGGCGCGGTAATAGGCGGTGACGAGATGCGCAAACTGGCGGAGTTGGCGCTCGAGCGCGGCATCCTGTTGCTGGTGGATGAATGCTACGCGACATTGGTCTACGAGGGTGCCGAGCACGTTACGCCTTTGTGCGTCGGCGACCAGGCCAAGGACGTCACCGTCATGTGTGGCTCGTGCTCCAAGAGTTACGCGATGACCGGCTGGCGGATCGGCTACCTCGCGGGTCCCCGTGAGATCATCGGCGCCTGTGTGCGGCTCCAGGGGCATACGACTTCAAACCCGGCATCGGTCAGCCAGTATGCTGCGCTCGAGGCAATGATCGGTGACCAGGCGCCGGTGCGCGATATGTTGGCGACGTTTGCGGAACGGCGCGACCGTGTTCTGCCGCGCATCCGCGCGCTGCCGGGTGTGGAGTGTGTCGAGCCCAAAGGCGCTTTCTACGCCTTCCCGAACGTCTCGGCGCTGTTCTCCGAACAGTACCCCTCCTCGGCTGAGCTGGCCGGTTACTTCATCGATCATGCCCACGTCGTCACTGTCCCAGGAGTGGCCTTCGGGCGCGACGGGTTCCTCCGGATGTCGTATGCGACCTCGATGGAGACACTCGAACGCTCACTCGATCGGCTCGAGACCGCGTGCTCGGCGTTGGTCGCAGGATAGACGCCGCCTGGCGTGATGGGCTGCCCCACACCACACCCGGCGCTTCGGAGACCATGAGCTCCACGATCGTTGGCGAGCAGTTCGGTCTGCAGGCTGAGTTCGAGCCGCAAGGGGATCAGCCGGAGGCTATTCGCCAGCTAGAGGCGGGACTCGAGGAGGGCGCATCGAACCAGGTTCTGCTCGGCGTCACCGGATCTGGGAAGACCTTCACGATGGCGCAGATCATCGCGCGTCGGCAGCGCCCCGCCCTGGTAATCGCACACAACAAGACGCTGGCAGCACAGCTTTACCAGGAGTTCCGCGACTTCTTTCCGGACAACGCTGTGGAGTACTTCGTTTCCTACTACGACTACTACCAACCCGAGGCGTACGTACCCTCGACCGATACGTATATCGCCAAGGAAACGCTGATAAACGATGAGATCGATCGGATGCGGCACTCGGCCACGCGGTCGCTGTGGAGCCGTCGGGACGTCATCATCGTGGCATCGGTGTCCTGTATATACGGCCTCGGCGCACCGGATTCGTACTACGGGCTCATGCTGCCCCTGGAAGTAGGCGCGCGCCTGGATCGGCAGGAGTTCTTGCGCCAACTCGTGGAGCTCCACTACACACGGCGTGCGCACGGCCTCGAGCGCGGTAGCTTTCGCGTCCGCGGTGAGGAGGTCGAAGTGCTGCCCACCTACGGCGAAGAGGCGCTGCGGATTACCTTCGATGACGCGGAGATCGTTGGCCTCGCCGAGATCGACCCGCTGATGGGAGACACGCTACGCCAACACGGGAAGCTCGGGCTTTTTCCTGCGTCCCACTATGTGACGACCCTCGAGCGTCGAACAGAGGCCATCGAGACAATCAAGGCGGAGCTCGATGAGTGGCTGCCGAAGCTGCAAGCCGAGGGCCGGCTGCTGGAGGCGCAGCGATTGCACCAGCGCACGATGTTCGATCTCGAGATGATGCAGACGGTGGGCTACTGCCATGGCGTCGAGAACTACTCGCGACACCTGACGGGCCGAGAGCCCGGTGAGCCGCCCCCGACCTTGATCGAGTACTTGCCCGAGGACCACCTCGTCTTCATCGATGAGTCGCACATGACCGTGCCCCAGCTACGAGGCATGTACGAGGGCGACCGATCGCGCAAGAGCACGCTCGTCGAGCATGGATTCCGACTGCCCTCAGCTCTCGACAATCGGCCACTGAACTTCGACGAGTTCCAGGGGCTCGCAGGTCAGACGATTCACGTCTCGGCGACGCCCGGTCCTTGGGAGCTAGAGGAGAGCGGCGGCGTCGTGGTCGAGCAGATCATCCGGCCGACTGGGCTGACGGATCCTGCGGTTGACGTGCGCCCAGCTGTCGGCCAGATCGACGATCTGCTGGCGGAGGTTCGCGCGCGTGTCGACCGCTCCGAGCGTGTGTTGATCACGACCCTCACGAAACGGATGTCAGAGGAGCTCACCGACTACTACGGCGACCTGGGTGTTCGGGTGCGCTATCTGCACAGCGATATCGATACGCTGGACCGCATCAAACTGCTGCGCGACTTCCGTCGTGGCGACTTCGATGTCCTGGTCGGTGTGAACCTGCTGCGTGAAGGGCTAGACCTGCCCGAGGTGACGCTCGTCGCCGTGCTGGATGCAGACAAGGAAGGATTCCTGCGCTCCGCGACGGCGCTTATCCAAACAACCGGACGCGCCGCTCGCAACGTCGCAGGCACGGTGATCCTGTACGCGGATCGCATTACCGAATCCATGCAGCACGCGATAGGCGAAACTACTCGCCGGCGCAGTATCCAACAGGTCTACAACGACGAGCATGGAATCGTTCCCGAGACGATCGTGAAACGGATCTCGGACACCTTCGGACAGTTCTATAGTCGGGATTACGTCGAGCTGACCCTGGCGGAGGAGCCGGATCTGCCGCCAGACGGAGTGAGCATGAGCGATCATCTCGCGGCGCTCGACAAGGAGATGCTGGCCGCCGCCGAGGAGCTCGACTTCGAGCGCGCCGCAGAGATCCGCGATCGCATGCAGGAGTTGCGTCGCCGGCAGCTCGGCATCTCGTGAGCCGGCGGCGACGCCACCGCTGATGCCGATCGACGTCTTACGCCAGCTCGTTGGCGACCTGCCGACGGAGCCGGGTGTTTACCTCTTCAAGGACGATCGCGGCCGGACGATCTACGTCGGCAAAGCCAACCGCATCCGGGATCGGGTGCGATCGCACCTCAGCGGCGGCTCCGGTGAGCCCCGTCAGCAACGTATGCTGCACGAGGCTGTCGACGTCGAGGTGATCGTTACCGACACCGAAGTCGAGGCTCTGGCGCTGGAAAACAGCCTCATCAAGCAGAATGCGCCACGTTTCAACGTGCTGCTGCGAGATGACAAGAATTACCCCTACTTGCGCCTGACCGAAACCGAGAAGTTCCCGCGCTTACAGCTTGTCCGGGGAATGAAACAGGACGGCGACGAGTACTTCGGCCCGTACATCCCGAACACCCGGGCGCGCCTGATGCAGGTGGTGGTATATCGCAACTTCGGTCTGCGTCCTTGCAATATCGACATCG
>DASCOT010000101.1:0-44410 GCA_036012155.1 Acidobacteriota bacterium | reverse complement strand
GATCTGGTCGGGGCAGACGTGGAGTTGCAGCTCGGTCAGCCGGTCGTCGCCCTCGCAACGACGCGGCGTGGGCTCGAGTTGGATCCGTATCAGCCGGCAATGCACGGTCGTCTGATCGACGTCTACCTGCAGATGGACGACGTCGAGGCCGCCGGGCAAGCGGCAACGACACTGGCGAAGCTCGACGCCGGTGGGTTTTGGAGCGGTCGGGCCGAGGCGCGCATCCTGTGGCGGCGGGGTCTGCTGGAGGAAGCGGAGGAAAGGTTCCTCGACCTGCGCGAGCGCTGGGCGGGGGCCGCGTGGATCCACTCTTTGCTCATTGATTTCTATGCGGACACCGGTCGCCCCGAGCTCGCCGCCCGAGAATAGGCCACCCTCGATGCACTAGCGCGTTAGCGTCGTACCTCGTGTCCGGGCCGGTGCGGCCGCTTTCCGCAACCGACCGACCCTTTTGCCCACTGGGCTCAGAGCGGCTATAAGGTGCTGTGCCGGAGCCGCATGCGGCGGCCCGAGGCGAACCGACACCAGTCGTGAGGGAGCAAATGACCGCGACCCATGCCATACGGATCCACGAGTACGGCGGACCGGAGGTGCTTACCTGGGAGCAGATCGAGCTCCCCGAGGTCGGCCCTGGACAGGCGCTCATTCGGCACACCGCGATCGGCCTGAACTACATCGACACCTATCACCGCTCGGGACTGTATCCATTGGCCGAGCTGCCGGCGGTGCTCGGCTGCGAGTCGGCCGGTGTGGTCGAGGCGGTCGGGGCGGATGTCGAGCATGTGGCGGTGGGTGATCGGGTAGCCGAAGGAACTGCATCGGGCGCCTATAGTGAGCGCCGCGTGCTGGGGGCCGAGCATCTCGTCAGGCTGCCCAATGAGATCGCCGACGAACAGGCAGCGGCGATCATGCTCAAAGGTCTGACGGCCCGCATGCTGCTGCGTCAGACACACCATGTCGAGCCCGGCGATGTGGTGCTCATCCACGCCGCCGCCGGCGGGGTGGGGACCATTCTGTGCCCCTGGGCGAAGGCGCTCGGAGCCACTGTTATCGGTACCGCGGGGACCGACGAGAAGGCGGCGATGGCGGCTGCCAACGGCTGCGATCACACCATCGTCTACACGCGCGAGAGCTTCGCCGAGCGCGTTGCCGAGATCACCGAGGGGAACGGCGTGCGCGTCGTCTACGACGGCGTTGGCAAGGCGACCTTCGACGAGTCGCTCGAGTGCCTGGGGCACAACGGGCTGATGGCGAGCTTCGGCAATGCGTCGGGCGCCGTCGAGCCGTTCAGCATCCTGCGGCTACTCCCCAAGGGTCTCTTCCTGGCACGCCCGTCGATGTCGAGCGAGATCATCCCCGGCGAGGGGCTCCGGGAGGCGGCGGCCGAGCTGTTTGGCGCGGTCGCCAGCGGCATAGTGACACCTACCATCGGGACGCGATTCCCGCTGGCGGAGGTCGCCGAGGCGCACCGGTCGCTGGAGTCGCGCAGCACCACGGGTTCGACCGTTCTGCTGCCCTAGTCCTGTTCCGCATCGGCCTGTTCTGCATCGACTGTCGAGCGGTCCTCTACAGCGGCGAGGCGGGGCTGTGGCGCGCCCCCTGACGACGCTACTCGGGTAGGTAGCGCTTTGGGAACTTTGCCACCACCGTGTAGATCGGATCGACGATGTTGGCCACCGAGCTCTCGCCCAGCTCGCCGACGAGATGGTAGGCATCCCAGCGGTCGAACCCGTAGTCGGCCTCGAGCCACTCGATGAGCTCTACGTGGGCGAGCCGGAAGGCGTCGATCAGCGGGCGGGCGCTGCCGGCCACCATGATGTGCTCGTCGTCCTCGAGGCGCGGCCAGTCGATACCAGTGTCCTTGATCACGTCGATGCGCAACACGACGTCCATCGCGGTCTCGAGCCCTGTGCCGTTGACCTCGCCTTCGCCTTGGCGAGCGTGGCCGTCGCCGAAATAGAAATAGGCGCCTTCGTGAAACACCGGCAAGTAGACGGTGGTTCCCGGCGATACCTCCTGGGCGTCGAGGTTGCCGCCGAAATCGCCCGGCCACAGGCCGGCGAACGCTTCCTCGCCGCGCGGCGCCACCGCCACCCGGCCGAGCATCGGCTTGAGGTCGATGGTGATGCTGCCGCTCTCGCTGTCGGGCAGGTCGAGGGTCCCGGTCATCGCCTCACGGTCGAGGCGCCACTCGAAGCGCTTGAACGGAATGGGGTCGTTGAGCAGCCGTAGTCGGGAGTCGGTGGCGAGGCCCCCGAAGCCCGGACTGATCTGTGCCCCCGCCGTATCCATGTTGGGCATCACCTCGATGATCTCTACAACCAGTGTGTCGCCGGACTCCGCCCCCTCGACGAAGAAGGGGCCCACCTCGCCGGGAAAAGCGCCGCCGCCGGGCTCGTAGTAGGGGCCGCTGTTGGTGCGCGAGTGAAGCTCGGTGTTGGGCTGGATGCGCAGCACCGGCTCGCGCACCGCGAACGTCGGATAGCCGACGGTGGGCTCGAAGTGGACGATTTGCTGCGCCAGAGCCGTGGCCGGGAAGGCAGCCAACAACAGCAAGGCGATTCGGGCGACGGCGATACGCATAACGGTCTCCGGTCGGCAATGGGGGAGCGGGGCGGCAACGTAGGCGTTGGCGCCCGCGGAGTCAACGCAGGGCATGGACGCTGCAAATTACGCCTTCTCGCTCACCGCGACCAGGCTCACGCCAATTGGCGGGGACATGCGGGGTCCGATCCTCAGTCAGGTGGCGATCGCCGCGCCAGCGCGCACCATGGCCTCGATCTCGGCGTCGTCGTAGCCCAGCTCGCCCAGCACCTTCCGCGTGTGTTGACCGAGCAGCGGAGCCGGGCTCCGCACCGACGGCGGCGATTCACTGAGCTTGATGGGCGGCCCGATCGTCGGCATGCGGCCGGCGGTTGGGTGCTCGACATACGCGAGCATGGATCGTGCCTGGCTCTGGGCGTGGTGTAGCGCATCTCCGACGCTCAGCACTGGCCCGGCGGGAATGCCGGCGGCGCCGAGCGCTGCGAGCCAAGCCTCGGTGCCTTGCTGCTCGATGCGCGTCTGTACCAACTCCACCAGTACCTGGCGATGTTCGAGCCGCGCCGCGTTGTCGACAAAGCGCTCGTCCTCGAGGAGCTCGGGCATTCCGAGCACGCCGGGAAGCCGCTCCCAGTTCGTCTGTGTGGGGGTGCCCAGCGTGATCCATCCATCGGCAGTGCGGAACGCCTCGTAGGGGGCCGACAGCGGATGGGCGCTGCCCATCGGTCCGGGAGACTTGCCGGAGGCGAGCGCAATAGCAGCCTGCCAGAAGGTGGTCAGCAGGCCGGCCTCGAACAGCGACGTCTCGACGTGCTGGCCGCGGCCGGTCTGGTTGCGGCGATGCAGCGCCGAGGTCACTCCCAGCGCTGCCAGGATGCCAGCACCGATGTCGGTCAGCGGCACGCCTACTTTCACCGGTGGCCGCCCCTCACCCTCTCCGGTGATGCTCATGATGCCCGAGTAGCCTTGCGCCACGAGGTCCAGGCCACCTTCTTCGGCCATCGGCCCGCTGCTGCCGTATCCGGTGATGCTGCAGTAGACGAGCGTCGGGAAGTCGGCCTCGAGCGACGCGTAGTCGAGTCCGAGGCGCGCCAGGCTGCCGGGGCGATAGTTCTCGATCAGCACATCGGCGTCGCCCAGCAGGCGTAGCAGGACATCGCGGCCGTCGGGGCTCTTGATGTCGAGCGCGATGCCCCGCTTGTTGCGGTTGAGCATCAGGAACGCCGCCGCTTCGCCACCTTGCTCGGGCGGTACGAAGGTACGCGTTGGATCGCCAGCCGGGCGCTCGACCTTGACGACGTCGGCGCCGAGATCGGCAAGCATCAGGCCGCACACCGGACCTGCCATGACGTGCGCCAGCTCGATTACCCGGATGCCGTCGAGGGGGCCGCTCATCGACCTTCGAACTTCGGCTTGCGCTTGTCGAGGAACGCTTGGAAGCCGGTCTGGTAGTCCTCGGTTCCGAAGCAGGCGTAGCCTTCGGCGATCTCCGCTTCGGTCAGCGGTGCCGGATCGTCGAGCCGGCGAATGAACTTCTTGTGCCAGCGATTGACCAGTGGCGCGCGGTCGACGATGAGCTGGGTCAGCGACGCCACCTCGTCATTGAGCTGGTCGTCAGCGACGACCCGACCGACGAGGCCGAGACGCAGGGCGCGATCGGCTCCGAACACCTCGCCCGACAGGAGGATCTCCGATGCGGCGGCCGCACCGACCGTGCGTTGCAGCAACCCGAGCTCCCCGTACGACATGCTCAGCCCGAGCTGGTTCACCGGCGCCCCGAAGCGACTCGACTCCGCACACACACGCAGGTCGCAGGCGAGGGCCACCTCGAGCCCGCCGCCGACGCATACGCCGTGAATCTGGGCGACCGTCGGGTGCCGGCACGACATTGCTGCCGCGATGCCGGCGAGCTCGATCTTGCCGTAGGCGGTGGCGCGTTCGATATCGGAGCGCGTCTCGGCGAACTCCGCCACGTCCGCCCCCGCACAGAATGCCCGATCGCCCGCTCCACGCACCACTACGCAACGCACTGCGTCGTCTGCGTCGAGGGCGTCGAAGATCTCGCCGAGCAGACGCCACGACTCCTCGTCGAGGGCGTTGAGCCGTTCCGGGCGGTTCAACGTCAACGTCGCCAGCGGCGCCGTCGCATCGACCAGGATCTTGTCAGCCATGGGCTCCCCGATTTGTCGTGCTTCAGGCCGGTCCGAACAGCAGCCGCACCAGACTGAGCGGTACTGCGGGAACGTACGTGACCAAAAGCAGCGTTGCCAGCAGGGCGGCCACAAACACCACGTTCACCTTGCTCACTTCCCAGATATCGGCCTTGGCTACCGAACACGCCGTGACCAGCACCGACGCCACCGGCGGTGTCTGCTGGCCGATCCCCAGATTGAGCGTCACCACGAGCCCGAAGTGGACCGGGTCGATTCCCACCGCGTGCACCAGCGGCATGACAATCGGCACCACCAGGATGATCGCCGCGGCCGAGTGCAGGAAAAGCCCTATCGCCAGGAACAACACGTTGAGCAGTAGCAGCACCGTCCAGGGGTTGTCGGTGAGGCCGGTGATTCCGGCGGCGAGCTGTTGCGGTACCTGCGCCTGCGTCAGGAAGGTGCCCAACAGCGCCGATGCGCCGACCAGCAACATCACGACGGCGGTTTGTACGCCACCCTCGAGCATGGCGCGGCGCAGCTGCCCCCAGTCGAGCTCGCGATAGATCAGCCCGCCGATGAGGATCGCTGCCACCACCGCCAGCCCGGCGCCCTCGGTGGCGGTCACGAAGCCGCTGAATATGCCTCCGAGGATGATGGCCGGAAGCGACAGTGCCCACATCGCATCGCGGAAGGCGTCGCGCAGGCGGCGTAGCTCGAAGGCCTCCTCGACCGGGAAGTCGTGCCGTATCGCCATGGCGTAGGCGATGCCCATCATCAACACCCCTCCGATCAAACCCGGGACTATCCCGGCGACGAACAGCTCGATCACCGAGCTCCCCGACATCACGGCGTACAGGATCATTGGGATCGACGGCGGAATGATCACCGCCAGGGTGGCCGACGACGAGGTCACCGCGGCGGCGAACTCGCGCGAGTAGCCCTTGCGCTGCATGGCCGGGATGAGGATCGAGCCGAGCGCCGCCACGTCGGCCACCGCCGATCCGGAGATCTCGGCGAAGAACAGCGACGCGCCGATCGCCACCATGGCCAGCCCGCCGCGCACGAAGCCCAGCAACGCCGAGGCGAAGGCCACCAAGCGTCGGGAGATCCCCGAGGCGTTCATGATCGCCCCCGCCAGAATGAACAGCGGAATGGCGATCAGCGGGAACCTGGTGGTGCCGTCGAACAGCACCAGGGCGACGTTGGGCAGCATCGCCACGCCAGACGTCATCAGCATGGCGCCCACGGCCACCACCCCCAACGCCACGGCAATCGGTACGTTCAGGAGCACCAGCCCCACCAGCGCCGTGAACATCCACAGCAGCGTCACGACGCATCCGTGGCGCGCGGCCCGGCCGGTGTCTCGGGTGGCGACGCCGGAGAGGGTGCGAGCGTCTCGGCGGCGGCGCACAGCTCCGCTATCACGAACAGCAGCGCGCCGATCGGAATCACCGACTGGCTCAGCGCCACCGGCACCCACGGCAGCCCCACCAGGTAGGTGCCGCCGAGAGCGCGAATTACCTGGACGCCCGAGATGGCAACCAGCACGAAGAACGAGATCACGATGCTCTCGCGCAGCCCCCAGGCGAGCCGCCGCCGTCTCGGCGCCAGTCCTTGGACCAGCGTCGGGAAGCCTATGTGGCGCCCGTCCAACGCCGCTAGCGCCGCGCCGTAGTACGTCAGCCAGGCGAGCAGGATCGACGCCAGCTCGTCGTACCAGGCCAGCGCCATGCCGGCCTTACGAAAGCCCACCCCCAGCAGGACGACGATCGCCAACGTACTGATGAGCCCCAGCACGATGACCTCGAGCAGCCGCCGGAGAGCACCGCTCCAGCGCCCGCGATCAATCGGCGCCAACTTCCAAGACCGCGCCCAGCAGCTCATCGCCGCCTTCGACCTCGGCGGCGAACTCCGCATAGATCGGACGGCTAGCGGCGCTGAAGGCCGGTCGATCGATGTCGTTGACCTGCAGGCCATCGGCGCGGAGCTTGTCGAGCAGCTCGGCGTCCAGGCGGGCAGCGGCCTGGTGCACGAAAGGCTGCATCTCGCGGGAGATACGGGCTACGTCCGTGCGGACGTCGGCCGGAAGAGCGCTCCAGCGTCCGGCGCCAGCGGTGACGTAGGCGGGGGTGTAGACGTGTCCGGTGAGCGACAGATACGTCTGTACCTCCTGGAACTGCTGGCTGTCGATCTGCGTGAGCGGATTCTCCTGCCCGTCCATCACCCCGGTCTGCAGCGCAACGAAGACCTCTGCCATCGGCATCGGGCTGGGGTTGGCGCCGAAGGCCTGAAACATCTTCACGCGCCACAAGCCACGTGGAGTGCGTAGCTTGATGCCGCGCAGGTCGTCGGGAGTGCGCACCGGCCGCACGTTGCTGGTGACGTGGCGAAAGCCGTTCTCCCACACTGCCAGGATGTCGAAGCCGTGCTGCTTTGCCTGCGGCGCCAGCCGGTCCCAGAACACCGCCGCCTCGATCTGGCGCATGTGCTCGCGGTCGCGCACCAGGTAGGGGAGCTCGAACAGCCCGAAGATGGCGACGTTCGAGGACATCACCGTCGACGGTAGCGCCATATCGAGCGTTCCGAGGCTGAGCTTCTGCAGCATCACCTCGTCGCCGCCGAGCTGGCTCGAACCGAATACCTGAAGGCGCACGCGATCACCGATCTCCGCCTCGACCCGTCGAGCGAGCTCTTCGGCGGTCAGGGCGAAGAGGGAGCCCGGGGCGCCGACATGACCGAAGCTCAGGGTCAGGGGGCCGGAGGGCTGGTCGCCGGAGCAACTGATTGCACCAGCCGTTGTGGCAGCCAGGGCGAGACTCAGGGCGAGGCGCTGGGCGAGCATCAGCTCGCGGTCGTTCGAGCAGCGGGTACGGTGGCGGCCAGTGACTCCAGCGCCGCCGTTACCCCGCCGGGGCGGAACGGGACGCCAGCCAGCTGCAATCCCATCTCCACACCGCCGAGCGCGCCGGCCAGCGCCAGCTCGTTGATCTCCCCGAGGTGGCCGATGCGGAAGAGCTTGCCCTGCAGGGGCCCGAGGCCGGTTCCCAAAGACATGTCGAAGCGATCGAGGATCAGCTGGCGCAGCTGGTCAGCGTCGGAGCCTTCCGGCGTCACTACCGCGGTGAGCGAGCTGCTGGCGTTTGCCGGATCGGCGCAGTAGATCTCCAGCCCCCAGGCCTGCACCGCGGCCCGGGTTGCCGCTGCCAGGCGATCGTGCCGCGCGAACACCGCCGCTTCGCCCTCTTCACGAAGCATGGTCAGTGCTTCCGAGAGCCCGAAGAGCAGGTTGGTGGCCGGTGTGTAGGGGAAGAAGCCGCGCGCGTTTTGCGTGCGCAGTGCCTCCCAGTCCCAGTAGGCGCGTGGCAACTCGGCGTCAGCGCTAGCGGCGAAGGCCTTGGCACTGACCGAGTTGAACGACAGGCCCGGCGGCAGCATGAGCCCCTTCTGCGAGCCGGTGACCACCACGTCGATGCCCCACTCGTCCTGCGGCAGGGCCATCGACGCCAGCGACGACACCGCATCGACCAACAACAACGCGCCGTGCCCTGCAGCATCGATTGCTGCTCGAATGGCGGCGATATCGGATCGCACCCCGGTTGAAGTCTCACTGTGCACCACCGCAACGGCGCGGTAGGGAACGTCGCCCTCGGCTCGCAACCTCTCCTCGACAACGGTCGGGTCCACCGGCTGTTGCCAGTCGCCGGGCACCATGTCGACGTCGAGCCCGAGACGCTCGGCGATGCTGTGCCAGCCGCGTGCAAAGAAGCCGTGATCGAACATCAGCACACGGTCGCCGGGCGACAGAGTGTTGGCCAGCGCCGCTTCCCAGGCACCGCTGCCCGAGGCCGGGAAGATCATCACGTCGCCGTCGGGGTTGTGGAAGAGGTCCTTCATGCCCTCGAGGATCTCGCCGGCGAGGCGCGCGAACTCGGGCCCGCGATGGTCGATCGTCGGGCGGGCCACGGCGCGCAGCACGCGCTCGGGCACGTTGGTCGGCCCGGGTATCTGCAGGAAATGTCGCCCGCCGGCAGAGCTCAACGGAGATCCTCTGGTTGCGCTCGTTGGTGGTGCGAGCGTCGCCCTTCTGATTTACGCTGCGATCGGCGGCACAATAGTACCGCTAAGGCCATGCGAGCAGGCCTGTTCGCACGCGATCTGGACGGCAGCGGAGGAAGATGGGCACGAACGTGTCACGTATCGGTGACTCGGCGCTGGCGGCCCGGCTGCGCAGCGCGCTGCAGGGCGAGGTGCGTTTCGGGGCGCTGGATCGCGGGCTCTACTCCACCGATGCCTCGATCTACCAGATCGAGCCGCTCGGCGTTGTGGTGCCCAAGAGCAGCGACGACGTGGCGGCGACGTTGGCGATCGCCCGCGATGAAGGCGTTCCGGTGCTGCCGCGCGGCGCTGGGACCTCGCAGGGAGGCCAGGCGATCGGCGAAGCGATCGTTGTCGATACCAGCAAGTACCTGCGCGCGGTGCGCAGGCTCGATGCCGAAGGCCGGCGGGTGGTGGTGGAGCCCGGCGTCGTGCTCGACGAGCTGAACCGGGCGCTGCGGCCCTCGGGCCTGTTCTTCCCGGTGGATGTTGCTACCGCGAGCCGTGCCACCATCGGCGGCATGGCGGGCAACAACAGCGCTGGCGCCAGGTCGATCCGCTACGGGCTCATGGTCGACAACGTGAGTGCCATTGAGGCGGTTCTCGCCGACGGCACGGCCGCCTGGTTCGGCCCGTTGGACTCAGATGAGGCTACGGATCAGGTCGCCGCCGCGCCCAGCGCCCACCGCACCGACCCGGGCCACGCCGCGCCGCTCGAGCTGGTGAGGGCAATTGCTGCCGTACACCGGAGCCACGCTGCCGCCATTGAGCGCGTCGCGCCCCGCGTGCTGCGACACGTGGCCGGGTACAACCTGACGCGCATCGACGAGCGGGCCTCGAACCTGGCGCCGCTGCTCGTCGGGTCTGAGGGAACGCTAGCTTTCTTCACTCAGCTGGAGCTCGAGTTGCAGCCGCTTCCTGCCCACAAGGTGCTGGGCGTATGCCACTTCGCCTCGTTTCGCTCGGCCATGCAGGCGGTGCAGCATCTCGTCGCGCTCGAGCCTGCGGCGGTGGAGCTTGTCGATCGTAAGCTCATCGAGCTGGCCGGGGCGCGACCGGCCTTCCGCGGTCCGCTATCGCGATTCGTCCGTGGAGAGCCCGCGGCTTTGCTACTGGTCGAGTTCGCGGGCGAGGTCCTCGATGCGCTGCACGATCGTCTCGACCGGCTGGACGAGCTTATGGGGCAGCTTGGCCATCCCGACGCCGTGCACCGCGCGATCGAGCCGGCCGCGCAGGCGGAGATCTGGAGCGTGCGCAAGGCGGGGTTGAACATCGTCATGTCGATGAAGGGCGATGCCAAGCCGGTGTCGTTCATCGAGGACTGCGCCGTGCCCCTCGAGCACCTCGACGACTACACCGCCGAGCTGGGCGAGATCTTCGAGCGTC
Source organism: Acidobacteriota bacterium (assembly GCA_036012155.1). GTDB lineage: Bacteria > Acidobacteriota > UBA890 > UBA890 > WLXD01 > DASCOT01. Next base: position 34,235 of record DASCOT010000101.1, on the reverse strand, counting down.
ATGGCGTCGAGAGCACCTGGTATGCGCACGCCTCGGTGGGATGTCTGCACGTGCGGCCGACGTTGAACCTGAGGGAGGCCGGCGAGGTGGCGAAGATGCGCAGCATCGCCGAGGCGACGCACGCGCTGGTGCGCCGGCTCCACGGCTCGCACTCCGGCGAGCACGGCGACGGGCTGGTGCGCAGCGAGTTCCTCGGCTCCATGCTCGGGCAGCAGGCGGTGGAGGCCTTCGAGCAGGTGAAGTCTGCGTTCGACCCCACTGGAATGTTCAACCCCGGCAAGATCGTGCACCCGCCGCGCATGGACGATCGCCGCCTGTTCCGCTACGGCCCGGACTACGCCTCGGCCGCGCCTTCGACCGCCATGACCTGGCCCGCTGCCGGAGGCCTACCTGGCGCTGTCGAGATGTGCAACAACAACGGGGCCTGCCGTCAGCTGGTGGGCTCGATGTGTCCGTCGTACCAGGCAACGCTCGACGAGACGCATACGACGCGGGGTCGTGCCAACGCGCTGCGCCTGGCGCTGAGCGGGCAGCTGGGTGAGCCGGGCCTCGACTCCAGGTCGTTGTACGAGGCGCTCGACCTGTGTGTTGGCTGCAAGGCGTGTCGTCGCGAGTGCCCCACCGGGGTCGACATGGCGCGCATGAAGATAGAGTTTCTGAGCGCCTATCGTTCCCGTCATGGCGTGCCGCTGCGCGACCGGCTATTCGCTTACTTGCCGCGCTATGCTCCGCTGGCGGCGCGGCTCGGCCCGCTGGCGCGCCTCTCTGATTTGCCACCCGCCCGATGGCTCCGGGAGCGGCTCGTAGGAGTCTCCGCCCGCCGTCGGCTGCCGGTGTTCACTTCGGCGCCATTGCCGTCGACCGGGCACCCGGGTCGGCACTTAGGCGCGGGCGCGGGCGCGGGCGCGAGTGCGGGTCGCGGACGGGGCGGCGATGTGACCCGCCACTGGCCGCGGCGAGTGGCCCTGTTCGTCGACACCTTCAGCAGATACTTCGAGCCCGACAACGCCCGTGCTGCGATGCGCGTGCTCGGAGCGGCCGGCTACGACGTCGAGCTGCTGGAGCCGCCCGCAGGGGAGCGGCCGCTGTGCTGCGGGCGCACGTTCCTGAGCGCCGGGCTCCCCGACGAGGCGCGCGTCGAGGGTGAGCGGCTGCTTGCCGCCGCCATGCCGTTGCTACGCGACGGGGTCGCCGTGGCCGGCATCGAGCCGTCGTGTCTGCTGACCCTTCGTGACGAGCTTCCCGATCTGCTTCCCGGCACCCAAAGCGCATCGCTGAGCGACTCCGCCGTGATGTTCGAGGAGTTGCTGATGGCCGGGGTCGCGGCCGGCGATGCCGACCTGGAGCTCGGACCCCTGGCCACCCCGCGGGTGCTGGTGCACGGGCACTGCCATCGCAAGGCGTTCGGTGCGCTACAGCCAATGATCGAGGTGCTGCGTCTCGTTCCGGAGCTTCAGGTCGAGCCTATCGCCGCCGGCTGTTGTGGCATGGCGGGCTCGTTCGGTTACGAGGCCGAGCACATGGATATGTCGCTGCGCATGGCGGAGCTGGCGTTATTGCCGCAGATTCGGCAGGCTGAGCCCGATACCTGGATCGTCGCCGACGGTACCAGCTGCCGCCGGCAGATACTCGACGGCAGCGGCCGCGAGGCGATCCACCCGGCGGTGGCGCTGGCGCGCGCCCTGCCGACTCGAGAAGCCTGAGGAGGATTTCATGAGACCAACGATCATTGTGCTGGCGTTGGCGTTGGGTGCCTGCCAGATCGCCCCGGCGCCCCAGGACACCGAGACGGAGGCGCCGCCGCCGTGGGATTGGAGCGAGGAGTTCGTGCGCGAGGGGGTCAACCTGGTGCGCGCCGGCCGCGACCTGACCCCCGACCAGTGGCCCGGCGGCGCGCGTGTTGCCGTGCTGCTGTCGTTCGATGTCGACAACGAAACGGTCGAGGGCCTGCGCGACGGAACCTTCAGCGTCGGGCCGCTATCGCAGGGTGAATACGGGCCGCGGGTAGCGCTGCCCCGCATTGTCGAGCTGATGGATCGCGAGGAGATCCCGGCAACGTTCTTCTTCCCGGCCTGGAGCCTCAAGCTCGCGCCCCAGCAGGCCGAGATCATTCAAGCCTCCGGCCGCCACGAGATCGGTGTGCACGGCTGGATTCACGAGCGCAACACGCAGCTCGATCCGGCCACCGAGCGACGACTGCTTGAACAGGCGGTCGACGCCATCACCGAGATTGCCGGTACGCGCCCGGTCGGCTATCGCGCTCCCTCCTGGAACCTCAGCTCTGCGACCCTCGATATCGTTCGCGACATGGGCATGTTGTACGAGAGCTCCCTGATGGCTGACGATCGGCCCTACGAGCTGCTGGCCAACGGCGAGCCCACCGGCATGGTCGAGCTGCCGGTGGAGTGGATTCTCGACGATGCGCCGCCGTTCGATCCGCTTGGCGCCAGCTATAGCCCACCGCGCGATGCGATGCAGGTCTGGATCGACGAGTTCGACGTGGCCTGGGAGGAGGGCACCATGCTGTTGCTCACCATGCACCCGCACATCAGCGGCCACCGGTCGCGGATCGTCGCCCTCGAGGGTCTCATCGAGCACATCAAGGCGCGTGGCGGCGCCTGGTTCGGCACCCACGCCGAGGCGGCGCGGTACGTCAGACAGCAAGCAGGAATGGACGGTTGATCGGCACCGCCACCCGGCGTCCGAAACAGGAACGCTGACTATGAGGGCATCGCCCGTCGCGGCGAGCATCGTCACCATCATCCTCGCCGTGTCCTGGGTCGCCGTGGTCGCCGGCCAGAGCACGTCCCGAGCGCGGGTCGTAGCTCGTGGCGAGTTGGTCGACGAGCGCGGCCGCGACGAGTGGGATTTGGTCACCCTCGAGCCCTCGGGCGCACAGAGCGGCAGCGATTTCAGCGATGCGGATTACGCGCGCATCGATGCTGCGATCCAGACCTACGAACGGACGGTCGGGAGGCTACCGACGCTCCGCACCGACGTGCCGAATCGCTACCCGCTCTACCCGCACGCGGGGCTGCACGAAGGCGACATGTTCTTCAGCAGCTTCGTTGACCTGGATCCGACGGACGACGCAATCCTCGATTGGGATTGTTCGATCTACACCTATGACGGCCATTCGGGCGTCGACTCGACCGCGCGCAGCTTTGGTTTTCAGGACGTCGGAGTGCCGATCTATACCCCACTCGCGGGTCGTGTCGTCGACACCCAGGACGGCAACCCTGACCGCAACAAGGAATGGGCCAACCAGCGCGCCAACTACGTGCTGATCGATCACGGCGGTCAGATTGGCGTCTATACCCACATGCGGAAGAACAGCGTGGCGGTCGCCACCGGCGATAGGGTCGTGCCGGGTCAGCAGATCGGTCTGATGGGCTCCAGCGGTCGCAGCACCATCACCCACCTGCACTTCGAAACCCGGGTCGACGACGAGTCGCTAGAACCGTTCGCGGGACCCTGCCGGCCCGGCAAGAGCGGCTTCACCAAGCAGCTCAAGTTCAAGCGCAAGACCTACGTCATCGACGCGGGTATCACCGATGTCGACTTCCGGGCGCTTCCCGAGCCGCAGCAGTATCCCGAGCAGATCCCCGGCGGGGGGCAGTTCCAAACCGACGCCGACGTGATGTACCAGTGGGTTCTCGTGCGCAACCTGCCGGCGGAAAGCACCTGGAGACTGGTGTTCCGCCGCCCGGATCGCAAGATTGCCCGCGACACCGGCGACCAGCCCTTCGGCAACGATGAGTTCTGGCGACGCGTGACCTGGCGGTTTCGCACGATTGCTGACGACATGCGCAAGATCACCGGCACGTGGAAGGTCGAGCACTACATCAACGGCGAACGAATGATGATCATGCCGTTCGAGGTAGTCGACAAGATCGACAAGCGGCTGAACCGGCCACCGACCAAGCTCAAGAAGGTGAAATTCCTGCGCAAGCCGAAGGAAGGCGTGGTTCCGTTCTGCCGGATCAAGCACCCCCTGGTTACCGACGATCCGGACTACGAGGTGGTGTCGTACGAGTATGTCTGGACGGTCAACGGAGAGATCGTTCGCCAGCTGACGATCGGGGCGCATTCCGATGCGCTCGCGATCGATCTCTTCGAAAAGGGCGACCAGCTCGAATGTACCGTGACGCCAACCGACGGGGAGCTGCAAGCGGCCAGCAAGAGCGTCAGCGCCAAGGTCAAGTAGCCCTGTCTACAGCCCGAGCACCGAGAAGCCATTGGCCCGGGCGGCGAGGCCCTGTTGCGCATCGTGGGTTGCGAACGCCAGCGCCGCGTCGCGGTGCTCTCGAAACAGCAGCGCGCTCGACAGGTGGAGCGCGTCGAGGGTCCCCAGCGAGGTTGCCATCGGTTGGCTTGCCCGGCGAAGTAACGCCGGAGTGACGCGGATCCAACCCAGCGACTGCTCGATCTGGCCGAGGTGCTCATGCGCCTGGGCGACGCCGTCGTCGTCGAGGGCAGCCTGGAGCCGCAACCGATCGATTGCCCGGCGTGACTCCACGCCCAGGAGCGCGCTGCTGTACGCGGTCGTCCAGGTCTCGAAATCGTTGATCGCACCAGGCTGGCCGAGAACGACGCGAAGAACAACGCTCGTATCCACGTAGACGATCACCGCCGATCGCGATCCTGTCGGAGCATCTCGATCGGATCGACTGCCTTGAGCAGGCGCACGGGCTCGTAGTTGGCGATCTCGGCCGGGCTGCGTTTCGGTTCGTCGACGTCGAGGTCGGTTGCCCTCGAGTCCATCGGCACCAGCCGAGCGATCGGTGTGTGACGATCACACACCACCACCGTCTCGCCGCGGCGAACGGCGGCAAGGTAGGAGCTGAGCTTGGCCTTGAGCTCGGAGGTATTCACCATGGTCATGACTAGATGATGACCATATCTAGTCTTGTTGGCAAGGCTCCTCGCCGAATCAGGCTCCGAGCAAGATATAGGTGACGGCCGCCAGCATCCCGCCTGCCGCCGGCCCGAGCACCGGAATCCAGGCGTAGCCCCAGTCGCTGTCGCGCTTGCCGGGAATTGGCAGTAGGGCGTGCATGATGCGCGGTCCCAGGTCGCGAGCCGGGTTGATGGCATAACCCGTGGTGCCGCCGAGCGACAGGCCGATTACCAGCACCACCAGCCCGATGGGCAGGGCATCGAGTGCCCCGAGCCCCACATCCGGGGCCGCCATGTAGAGCACCGCGAACACCAGCACGAAGGTACCGATGATCTCGGATACGAGGTTCGACAGCGGGTTGCGGATCTCTGGGCCGGTGCAGAACACCGCCAGCTTCAGGTCGGCGTCCTCGGTGGCCGCGAAGTGGTCGCGGTACTGCAGCCAGACCAGAGCCGCGCCGAGCGCCGCGCCCAGCATCTGGGCTGCCACGTAGCTCGGTACATCGCCCCAGGCGAAGTTGCCGGCAGCGGCGAGGCCAAGCGTCACCGCCGGGTTGATGTGCGCGCCGCTGAAGCGCGCCACCACGAACACCGCCACGAACACCGCCATGCCCCAGCCCATGCTGATGACCATCCAGCCCGATCCGGAGCCCTTCGTGCGTCGCAGGACGACGTTGGCGACGACGCCGTCACCCAACAGCAGCAACAGCGCGGTTCCGACAAACTCGGCGGTGAGTGGGCTCATGCAGCTCCCTCGGGTTGCGCGGTGATGGACGAAGGTGCCGGAAGTGTATTGGAAGAGCCGGCGCGGTTGGGCAGAGCGCTGGATGTCCGCCAGGCGGCACCCGAACGGGGGGTGGTGCCGGTGCCGCCGATGGGAAACTCCCCACCACCGCTGCTAGACTCTCGCCCCTGAATATGAGCACGCGTGCCCTGAATCCACGCCAGGAGTCGAGCGATGAAGATCGAGCAGTTCGAGATGGAGCGCACGCAGTCGCTCTACGAGCACGCCGTGGACTACAACCTCGCCGAGAGCGGCGTGTCGCCGTTGAGCGTCAACGACCTGGTGTCCGCCGAGACGCTGGCGGAGCTCGCCGCGATGCCGCTGTGCTATCCGGAAGGCATGGGATCGGAGCTGTTGCGCGAGCGCATCGCGCTGTTCTACGACAACGCCACCGCCGACAACATCGTGGTCACCAACGGTGGCTCCGAGGCCAACTACATTGCCCTTCAGGCGTTGCTCGAGCCGGGGGACCGCGTCGCCTGCATGATCCCCAACTACCTGCAGACCTGGGGTTTGGCGCGCGCCTACTCGGAGCGCACGGACGCCTTCCACCTGGTCGAATCCAGGGGCGGCGACAGCGCCCGTTGGGCCCTCGACCTCGACAGCCTGGCCGCGGCGGTCTCGCCTGCCACCGGGATGATCACCGTCACCAACCCCAACAACCCGTCCGGGGCGGTGCTCGACGAGGCCGAGCTCGAAGCGCTGGTCGAGGCAGCGCGGCGGGCCGATGCCTGGCTGGTGTTCGACGAGATCTATCGCGGTACCGAGCTGGAGGGTGGCACCTGCCCGAGCATCTGGGACCGGTACGACAAGGCGATCGTCACCTCGGGGTTGTCGAAGGCGTTCGCCATGCCGGGGCTGCGTATCGGCTGGACGGTGGCCCCGGAGCCCGCCACCCAGCAAATGATGCGCTACCGCGACTACACCACTCTCACCCCCAACTTGCTTGCCGATCGCCTGGCGCGCATCGCCATGGAGCCCACCAAGCGCGACGAGATTCTCGACCGCAGCAAGTCGATCGTGCGGTCGCAGCTTCCGCGTCTGGTGGAATGGGTGGATAGCCACGAGGAGCTCAGCATGATCCCGCCGGCCGCGGCGGCTATCGGGATGATTGCCTACGATCTGCCGATCGAATCCGGGGAGCTCTGCGAGAAGCTCCGAACCGAGCGCTCGGTGCTCATCACCCCGGGGTCGCATTTCGGGGTCGGCGACTATTTCCGTGTCGGTTACGGCTACGACATCGACAAGACGTGCCGGGGGCTGGCCCTGATCAGCGAGGCGATCGCTCAGCTGCTGCCGGTGATCGCGACTCCATGACGGTCGACGGCAAGGTCGTCGTCGTCACTGGCGGCGCGAGTGGTATCGGGCGGGCGCTTTGCCGGCGATTCGCTGCCGAGGGCGCGCGCGGCGTCGTCGTGGCCGATCGCGCCGCTGACGGTGCGGCCGAGGTGGCCGCGGAGGTCGATGGCCTGGCGGTGGAGGCGGACGTAGCCGTCGAAGAGCAGGTACAGCGCCTTATCGCCGAGGCCCGCGAGCGCTACGGCGAGATCGACCTGTTCTGCTGCAACGCCGGAGTGTTCAGCGAAGGTGGGGTAGAGGTCAGCGACGCGGAGTGGAAGCGTGTCTGGGACGTCAACTTCATGTCGATCGTCTACGCCGCGCGGGCGCTCCTGCCGTCGATGCTCGAGCGTGGGAACGGAGCCTTCCTGATCACCGCCTCGGCTGCCGGGCTGCTTACCCAGGTCGGATCGGCCCCCTATTCGGTGACCAAGCACGCCGCGCTGTCGCTGGCGGAGTGGCTGTCGATGACCCATGCCGACGACGGCATCGAGGTATTCTGCCTGTGTCCTCAGGGTGTCAACACCGCCATGATGAGCGAGTTCGAGGCCGACTCGGCCATCGGCGGGTACCTGAAGAGCGTCGCACTGGAGCCCGACGATGTGGCGGGCGCGGTGATCGACGCCATGGCCGCCGGGCAGTTTCTGGTGTTGCCACATCCCGAGGTCGCCGATTTCTTCCAACGCAAGGCGGCCGACTACGACCGTTGGCTGGGCGGCATGCGCCGCTTCCAGGCCAGCGTAGGGCCGAACGAACGGAGCGAAACGTGAAGCTGACACGCCTTCTTGCAGGAGCCTTGCTACTGACCCTGGTCGCCGTGCCCGTATGGGCGCAGGGACTGCCGATGTCTTCACCGGAAGATGTCGGCCTGTCGAGCGCGCGGCTCGAGCGCATCGGGCCGTTTCTGCAGCGCCACATCGATCAGGAGCTCATTTCCGGATCGGTGGCGATGGTGGCCCGTAACGGGCGGATCGCCTACCACGAGGCGTTAGGCGAGCTCGACATGGACTCCGACACGCCGATGGCCAAGGACTCGATCTTCCGCATCTACTCGATGACCAAGCCCATCACCTCGCTGGCGGTGATGATGCTCTGGGAAGAGGGCCTTTTCCTGCTCAATGATCCGGTGTCGAAGTACATTCCCGAGCTCGGCGGGCTACAGGTGGGCACCGACGGGGTCGGTGCCGATGGCCAGCCCGAGTTCAGCACCGTGCGCTCGAGCAGCGACATGACGGTGCGCGATCTGCTGCGCCACACCTCCGGCCTGACCTATGGAATCTTCGGCACCTCCACGGTCGACACGATGTACAACGAGCAGGAGCTGCTCAATTCAGCATCGTTGGCCGAGTTCGTCGACAAGCTGAGCACCTTGCCGCTGCGCTACGACCCCGGTACCACGTGGAACTACAGCGTCTCCACCGACGTGCTGGGTCGGTTCGTCGAGGTGATCTCGGGCATGCCGTTCGATCAGTTCCTCGAGGAGCGCATCTTCCGGCCGCTGGAGATGAACGACACCGGCTTCTGGGTGCCCGAGAGCAAGGCCCATCGGCTGACCACGCTCTATACGCCGAACGGCCGTGACGACCTCACCCTGAAGGAAATGGAGACCGACGCTGTCGCCCGTGACTATCGTGAGCCGCCGCCGGCACCCTCGGGGGGCGGCGGGCTGCTGTCGACCGCTTCAGACTATGTGCGCTTCTGCCAGATGCTGCTCAACGGTGGCGAGCTCGGCGGCGTCAGGCTGCTCGGCTCACACACCGTCAAGATGATGACCCAAGACCACCTCGGCGATATCGAGATGGGCCTCGGCTCTCAAGGCCACGGCTTCGGCCTCGGCTTCATGATCAACGCCGATCCCGGCCTGGTGGGTGGCACGGCCCACGAAGGCACCTTCTCGTGGGGCGGCTACGCGCACACGCGCTTCTGGGTCGATCCGGTAGACGACCTGATCGGCATCTTCATGATCCAGATTCTGCCGTCGAATGCGGTGGACTACGGGGACAAGTTCAAGAGTCTGGTCTACCAGTCCATCTTGAACTAGCGCCGCGCGCTCGCCGCTGCGCTAGCTGATCGATCGTCCTTCTAGCCGGCGGACTTCACGCGTTGCACGAAGGGAGTCGGGATGACCGTCGCCTGAGCGTCGCCGAAGGGGCCGCGGACGGTGAAGGTCGAGCCCTCCTCGGCCAGCGCGGCGGGGATGTTGGCGAAGCCGATGTTCTTTTCGAGTCGCGGCGAGTGGATGCAGCGCGTGATGCGGCCGATCTGCTCGTCGCCGTCGACGATCGGTAGCCATTCCTCGTTGAGCCGGGGCAGGGGGTCGCAGTCGATCTCGACCCCCACTAGCCGCCGCTTCACGCCTTCCGCGGCGATGCGCTTCAGGGCCGCCTTGCCGATGAAGTCGGCCTCCTGCTCCAGGTCCACCAGACGCTCGTAGCCCAGCGTGAACGGGTTGTCGTCGAGGGTGATGTCGGAGCGGTAATCGAGGTTGCCGGCCTCGATGCTGCGGATCGACGAGGGGCAGATGGGGGCGATGTCCCACTCGTCGCCGGCCGCCATGATCATCTCCCATAGCTCGTCGCCACGATCGCTGCTGTGCGGAAGGATCTCGAAGCCGAACTCGCCGCTCCAGCCGGTGCGCGTCAGCACCAGCGGGATGCCGTCGACCTCGGTCTGGCGCAGGCGGTAGAAGCCCAGCTCCTCGACCCAGTCGCCGAACAGCTTGCGGGCCACGTGGATCGAGCTCGGGCCCTGCAGTTGCATCGGCCAGACGTCGGGCTCGCGCACCGTCACGTCCATATCCGAGCTGACCGCGGCGCCCATCGCCCACAGCAACGCGTCGCCGTCGCCGGGCGAGAACCAGAAGCGGTCCTCCGCCACTCGGTACAACACGGCATCGTTGACGATGCCGCCCGCCTCGTTGGTCAGCAGCACGTATTTGCACTGCTCCACCGCACAGTCCGACAGGTTGCGCGGCGTCAGGTACTGCGTGAAGCGGGCCGCGTCGGGGCCGCTGATCTCCATCTGACGCTGACAGCCGACATCCCACAGGGTCACCGTCTTGAGCAGCTTCCAGTACTCGTCGATGGCGTCGGTGTACCAGATGGGTATCAGGGTGTGGTTGTAGATCGAGAAGCCCTTGGCGCCCCAGCGTACGGTGGCATCGAAGTACGGCGATTTGCGGACCCGTGGTCCGATGGCGATCTGCGCGGCAAAGCCCTCGTCGGTCATGGTGGTCTCCTCGTGGGGCGTTACTGGAGCGCCCCGGGCGGTCCCGGATCGGTAATCATGAAGCTGGCGTGGCACTGGGCCACCAGGCTGCCGTCGTCAGCGCGCACGGCGCGACCCTCCAGCTGTGCCAGCTTGCCTCTCAACTTGGTGAGTCGTGCTTCGAGGTGCACCGCGGTGCCGGTCGGCAGCGCCTGACGGTAGCGCATCTCACAGCGCGCGGTGTGGCCGCGCGCGCCTCGCAAGAACAGCCAGTTCGCCATGACATCGTCGAGCGCGCTGTAGAGAATGCCGCCGTGCGTCTGGCCGTCGAAACCGCAGTGGTCATCGAGGGGAGTGAACTCGCCGCGGCAGAATTCGTCGTCGAGGCGAAAGCGGATCCCCAGGCCGATGGGGTTGTCGGGGCCGCAGACGAAACAGCGCGGCGCGTCGGCGCGTGTCATCGGCGATGCGGGCCTGGCGAGCTCATGGCGAGGAGGGGCGCTGCGACCACGACTACGCCCCCTGCGGTGGGGCGTACATCGTCAGCTGCTCGTAGAGCATCGCCGGTCGGTCGGCGCCCTCGACCCGGATCTCGACTTCCTGGGTCAGCAGGGTCCCCTTCGGTTTGGCGCGAACGGCCATCAGTCGCTGCCGCAGGCGCACGCGGCTGCCTACCGGAACCGGGTCGATGAAACGCAGCCGATTGGCGCCGTAGTTGATCGTCATCTCGGCGCCGGTAATCTCCAGGTGTGATCCATCGCGCAGCGAGGCGGTCAGGCTGAGCATCAGGAACCCGTGGGCGATCGTCGTGCCGAACGATCCCGCATTGGCTCGCGCCACGTCTTCATGGATCCACTGATGATCGTCGGTGACGTCGGCAAACGAGTTGATCCGCTCTTGCGTAATCTCCAGCGCCGGGCCGTAGTCGCCGAACTCGTCGCTGACAAGGCTGCGGAGCCCGTCGATATCGTCGAAGCGGATCTGGGTCATGAGGGGATCGTCTCCCAACCCTGGTGGCCAATCGGGCGGCCCGCCATAATGCCATCCCTCGATTTCAGGTTCCATCAAAGGGTGCTAGCGATGAGCGAACGAGACCGACAGGATAACGGGATCCACCACGTGCGGTGTGCCGTGCAACTCGCTTCGGGAGCGGGCGCACCGCCGCCAAAGCTCTGGTTGCTGGCCGCCACGCTGCTGCTGGCGCTGCCGGCAGCCTGCGGCCCGGCGGAGGCCGGTGGGGAGGGTTCGGCAGCCATCAGCTCGTCCGTAGCCATGCCGCCGCGCGTCGAGGCCGACGGCGAGACCCTCGAGGGCGACTACTTCGGCTCCGCCGCCAGCCAGGCGGTGTTCAAGGGAATCCCGTATGCCATGCCGCCGGTCGGGGACCTTCGCTGGCGGCCGCCGCAGCCGCGCGAGCCGCGCCAGGGGCTGCAGTTGGCCACCACCTTTCCGCCTGCCTGCCCGCAGACCGACGGCAACCTGGGCTGGTATCGCTCGGTGGCCACCGGACTGGGGCAGGATCCGAGCGTCGTGTTCGGCATGCCGCCGGTCAGCGAGGACTGCCTCTACGTCAACGTCTGGACCACCAACTGGCAGGGCGAAACGCCTCAGGCCGTCATGGTGTGGATCTACGGCGGCGGCAACACCGTCGGATGGTCCACCGAGCCGCCCTACCTAGGCCACCGCCTGGCACGCCGTGGCGTAGTGGTGGTGTCGCTCAACTACCGTGTCAACAATTTCGGCTTCATGGCGCACCCGGGGCTCACCGCGGAGTCGGACAACGGCGCTTCGGGCAACTACGGTCTGCTCGATCAGATCGCCGCTTTGCAGTGGGTGCAGCGCAACATCGCGCAATTTGGTGGCGATCCCGACCGCGTGACCGTGTTCGGCGAGTCGGCCGGCGGGGCCAACGTGGCGTTCTTGATGGCGTCGCCGCTTGCCGAGGGGCTGTTCCACCGTGGTATCTCGCAGAGCGGCGGCTATCCGGTGCGCTCGTTCTATGACCTCGAGCAGGCCGAGGAGCGGGGGCGGCAGCTCGGCGAGGCGCTCGGCGGCAAGGCGGCGAGCGAGGACCCGGCGGAGTCGCTGGCGGCCATGCGAGAGGCCAGCATCGAAGAGATCTTGGAGGTCCGACTGCCCCGTGGTAGCGGTGGCGGCGGCCCCAACATCGACGGCTGGGTGGTGCCGCATTCCCTGGCGGAGACGTTCGCCTCCGGGCGGCAGCATGCCGTCCCACTGCTGATCGGCTTCAATGCCAACGAGGACGCCATGGGGGCGCAGCGCGAGCTCGACGCGCAGCGGGTCGAGGAGACCATCCGTAGGACCTACGGCTCGCTTGCCGATCGAGCGATGGAGATCTATCCCGTCGACGGCGACGAGGAGCTTGCCGACGTTCTCGATCGCTACAGCACCAACACGACGTTCGGTTGCAGCTCCAAGTACATCACCGCGGCAACCCCGCAGACCGGGGCCGACGCCTGGCTGTATTTCTTCACCCGGGTGCAGCCGGCCGGCAAGCTCGGCGCCTACCACGGCGCGGAGATTCCCTACGTGTTCAACACGCCGGATTCGTGGATGCCCTGGGATACCACCGACGCGGCGCTGGCCGAGGCGGTGGGCGGGTACTGGACGCAGTTCGCCGCCACCGGCGATCCCAATCGCGACGGGCTGCCGCAGTGGCCGGCCTGGGAAGAATCGACCGACGCCTACATGGAGCTCGGCGATCGCGTCCGGGCCGGAGAGGAATTGCGTCAGGACGCCTGCGAGCTCTACAACGAGGCACTGGCAATGTGGGCGCAGGAGTAACGGTCGTCCGGAATCGCCGGAACTAGCACCGATCGAACATGAGGTCGTGCTCCGGCGAAATCGCCCAGGCTAGCGCCGCTCGAACACCAGGCCGTGCTCCGACGACGCGCTGAGAAGGAATCCCGCCACCCGGCCGCCACGGTCGCGTTCGAGCGACAGGGTTGCCTCGCGGGTTCCGCCGAGTGCCTCGTCGCCGAAGCTGAACTCGATCGTGCCGTCGCCCAACAGCGTCACTTCGACCGGCGCCTCCTGTTCGATGCGTAGAGCCATGCCGTCGTCCGCGGGTGCGAAGCGGTAGGTGGCGTCGAGCTCGCGCGAGTAGAACTCGCCGGTGAGCGCCGACTGTTGCTCTGCGGTCCAGGCTTGGGGAGCGGGAGCGGCGTCCTCCGATCGGCGGCCTCGATCCGCATCGTCCTCCGCCGGACCGAGTTGATCCGCCAGGTAGTGGTCCGCCACCTGCTGCGCCAACCTGCCGGGCCGGGCCCAGCCGGCATTGCACGAGATTGCGATCGATAGCCTGGGCTCGACAAAGCGCACCAGCTGCGTGACGAATCCCCACGACCCGCCGCTGTGACCCACGGTGCGCAGGCCGCGATACTCGCTCAGGACGACTCCCTGCGCGTAGCCCACCGGCTCACCGTCGTTGAGGTGGCCTTCGGTCAGCATCATGGTGTGAATCGACGGCGGCTCGTTGCCGTGCATCCATTCGTCCCAGCGCAGCAGATCGGGCATCGTGGTGTAAAGCTGACCGTCGCCGGTGACGTCGAAGTTGTAGTTGTGGACGATGTGTAGGTTGCCCGCCTCGTCGCGGTCGTAGCCGATGCCGCGCCCGGGGATGATCTCTCGCAGATCCTCGTACATATGGCTACCGGCCATTCCGAGCGGATCGAAGATGCGTGCCTGCGCCATTTCGCCCAACGACTTGCCGCCGGCGCGCTCGAGGATCTGTGCCAGCAGCATGTAACCAGTATTGCTGTATCGATAGCGCTCGCCGGCAGCGAAGATCGGCGCCCGTTGCCTCGACATCATCGCCAATATCTGCGCGTGGGAGATCGGGAAGTAGTCGTTGCGCCCAGCGAGCGGGAACAGGTTGAGGTAGTTGCGCAGCCCGCCGGTGTGGTGCAGCAGGTGGCGGATGGTGATCGTAGGCTCGTACGCCGGCAGCTCCGGCAGCCACCGGCGAATGTCGTCGTCCAGCGACAGCTTCCCTTCCTCGACCAGCATGCTGAGGGCGGCAGCGTTGAATTGCTTGGTCACCGAGCCCACGTCGAACACCGTCTGCGGCGTGTTGGGGACGTCGTAGTCGAGATTGGCGTAGCCGTAGCCACGCGTGTAGATGAGGCCACCGTCTTGCGCCACGGCCAGCCCGCAGCCCGGTGATCCCGGTTGGTCGAAATCGGCGAACAGGCTGTCGACCGCGGCGTTGTCCGTCCCGACTTCATTGCCGGCGTCACGGGTTTCGGGCGCACAACCTCCGGCCAGCACGAGGACCGCCGCCAAGACCGCCGATCGATGGGGCGCAGGGGCGTTTCGGGGGGCATGTGTACCGAGCATAATTTCCTCCAGATACGGGCGGGACTGGCGCCGGTAAGCAAATCCGTGTACGAAACGGGTGTCAACCGATGCATCTTCGTGTCCAGGAGGTCGCGTTGCGCACGGATGTCGTAAGAAATGCTGCGTTGATCGTTCTCGTGGTAGTCGGTGTGTCGCTCGGCCTGCGCGAGTCACGTTCTCAACCCACCCTCTCGCCGGCAGACGAGTCTCCTCCCAGCGCCCGGATCAGGGGCACCGCGGACGTTGCCGCGCGACAGTCGTTGGTGGAGCCACGGCGGCGGCTGTATCTACCCAGCAAGAGCGCCGGCTGCGGCAAGGCGCCGCCGACACAAGCCGGCGCTACCGAGACGCTCACTCTGACCCACGGAGGAATCGAGCGCACCTACAACGTGCATCTGCCGCCGAGCTACAAGCCGCGCAAGGCCCACAGGCTCGTGCTTGCATTCCACGGGTATGGCGGCAGCGCCACAAGCGCAGAGCACGGAACATCGGGCATGAGCCTGCATGCCGACGAGAAGGGCTACATTGCCGTGTACCCGCAATCCACCCGGTATAGAGCGGACGGATCTCGACCGGTCTCGTCGTGGAATGACGGCGCCTGCGCCAGCTCGCCGGGTCCCGAGGGCCCGACGTGCACGGCGGGCTCCGTCCA
Source organism: Acidobacteriota bacterium (assembly GCA_036012155.1). Lineage (GTDB taxonomy): Bacteria > Acidobacteriota > UBA890 > UBA890 > WLXD01 > DASCOT01. The sequence continues at coordinate 18,996 of DASCOT010000101.1, read as the reverse complement.
GTATCCGTTTCCCGCAAAATGCGGCCCGGCTCGATGCAATTGGTGTAGTTGCGTCGACGATGTGGGCTTCGTTGCCGCCATGCTCGACGAAATCGAGGCCGCCTACTGCATCAACACACGGCGGGTGTACGCGACCGGTTTCAGCAACGGCGGCATGCTGGTGCAAAGGCTGGCGTGCGACCTGCCGGACCGCTTCGCCGCTGTAGCACCGTCGCACGGACAGCTCCATGTGGGATTCAACTGTGCGCCAACGGAGCCGCTGTCAGTCATGAGCGTCTGGGGTACGAGGGACCGTGTCGTGCCCGGTGCCGGAGGAGCCAGCTCCGATGGCTATCTCTATACCCCGGTGGCCGAAGTGACCGAGCTCATTGCTGAATCTCAGCAATGCGACACCGCCGACACCGTTTACTCCAGCCCGACCGACGGCGAGCGCGGATGGGCCTGCACGCAGCGCGCCAAATGCGCTCGCGGTCGGCAGGTGGTGGCGTGCTCCTGGAACGGCGGCCATAGCTGGCCGGCGAACGACGACGGCGTCTATTTCGCCCACGATACCGTCTGGCGCTTCTTCAAGAAGAACCGCAAGCCGCGCTAGCGGTCCGCCCGATGTTAGCTACTCGGTGAGTGCCTGGTAGGTGAGGATGCGGATCTCGGCGCGCAGCGGGTACCGGTCCGACGGCGAGACCTGGGTCAGTAGCAATCCGACGAGCTCCTCGGCTCGATCGACCCAGAAATAGGTGCTGCGCGCGCCTCCCCAGGAGAAAGCGCCGACCGAGCCCGGTAGCGCCGACTGCGCCACATCGGTGATCACCGCGCCGGTGAGCCCGTAGCCGACGCCTCGCGGGCCTGCCTGCAGCGAGCTGGCCATCTCTGCCATCGGCTCCGGACCGAGCGCCGGGTCGAGGTGGTTCATCATCATCAGATCAACCGTCTTGCGACCGAGAATGCGCACCCCGTCGAGCTCGCCGCTGTTGGCGAGCATCTGCGCGAAGCGCAGGTAATCGGCGGCGGTCGACACCGAGCCGGCGCCGCCGTAGGGAACGCGATCCGCATCGTGGATTCCGGGTCGCGAGGGAGCTCGCTCCATACCGCGCTCCGGGGTGGCGCGGTAGCTGGCGGCGAGGCGATCGGCCTTGCTCTCGGGAACGTAGAACGCCGTGTCGCTCATGCCGAGCGGCTCGAAGACACGCTCGGCCAGAAACTCGTCGAATGGTTGTCCCGACAGCACCTCCACCAGCCCTCCGAGGACGTCCTGCGAGATGCTGTAGAACCACTTGCTGCCCGGCTGATGCGCCAGTGGTACCGACGCGACCCGCTCGATGAAGCTCGCCAGCGACGGCGCCGCGAACAGCTGCGCCTGACCGTACAGCTCGCCCACCGGAGTGTCGTTGCCCCCATAGATCAGCCCCGACATGTGGGTGAGCAGATCCTCGACCGTCATCTCACGGGCGGCCGGCTCCGTCTGTGGGTTTGCTGCGGTGCCGCCCACCCAGACCTCGAGACCGGCGAACTCGGGCAGGTATTTGGAGACCGGGTCGGTAAGCAGGAAGCGACCCTCCTCGTAGAGGATCATCACCGCCACGCCGGTCATCGGCTTGGTCATCGACGCCATCCGGAAGATGGTGTCCTCACGCATCGCCTTGCCCTCTTCGACGTCCATCATGCCGACCCGGTCGAAGTACGCCAGCTTGCCGCGGCGCGCCACGGCAGTGATCACCCCCGGCAGCGTGCCGGCGTCGACGTAGCGCTGCATGGCCGGCCGGATGCGTGCCAACCGGTCGCTCGACATGCCCACATCTTCGGGTGTGGCGCGTGGCAGCCCCTGCGCCGACGCGGTGAGCGTGGCGCCAACCACAAAGAGCGTTGTCGCCGCGGCGATGATCCAAAGCCGTTGTTTCATTCGAGTTCTCCAAACAAGCGCGCGGGTAAAAGGGGGCGAATCGCATGGGCCTCGACCTGGGGACACGTGGATTGGCCGTCCCGACGGCGTTGCGGCAGGGCAGGTTGCTTGAACTCTATCGCAGTGGTCGGCACCATAGCCTAGCCGAGCACGTGCTCCAGTCGTTGGGGGCGTGCCTTCCCGGCTGCGCCGAACCACCCGAGAGCGCTCGATGATCGATACACCCTGCGAGAGCATGGAGTCCGTGGGCCTGGAGGGCGGGGCATGAGCCTCGGTCGTTGGCTGCGAAACCGGCCGCGCTTTCTCGAGCTGTCCTACGACCTCATGCTCGCCATGATGAGGCCGTTCCGGGCGCTCTCTGTGGGCCGCGAGCTCCGCTGGCTCGATTTCTTGATGCGGCCGATCGAGCGGGTCAGCAAGGGAATCGTCTTCGATTGCCGCATGTGTGGCCAGTGTGTGCTGCACTCCACCGGCATGACGTGCCCGATGAGCTGCCCAAAGAACCTGCGCAACGGTCCCTGCGGCGGCGTGCGGACCGACGGAAACTGTGAGGTGTTGCCCGACGAGCCCTGCATATGGGTCGAGGCCTTCGAGCGCTCTCTGAGAATGGGGCCGCATGGCCCGGCGTTGCGCGAGATTCGCCCACCCTTGGATTGGGCACGGCAGGGGAGTGCCGCGACCGTAACCGAGCTCAGGTGGCCGGGCGAGCCTCAGCCGGAGAGCTGGTCGTCGGAGGCAGAGGAATGAGCCGCTTCGAGCAGCGCCTGCGGTCGGGCGAGTTCTGCGTCACCGCCGAGCTGAGTCCGCGCGACAGCGCCGATCCGGAGGTCATCCTGGCGCCGGCCCGCACCCTCGCCGCCGCCGTCACCGCCGTCAACGTGCCCGACTCCACCGGCGCCAACGTCCATGTCTCTCCGCTGGCCTGCTCGATCATGCTGCACCATGCCGGCATCGAGCCCATCATGCAACTGGGCTGCCGCGACCGGAACCGCATCGCGCTGCAAGGCGATCTGCTCGGGGCTGCGGCAAGCGGCATTCGCAACGTCTTTCTCATTACCGGAGACGACACCAGCGTCGGCAACCAGAGCGACGCCAAGCGGGTGTTCGATCTCGACTCGGCACAGCTGCTGCACACCGCCGAGATGATGTGTGTTCACCGCCAGTTTCTGAACGGCACCCGCCTCGATCCACCGCCGAGCTTCTTCATTGGCGCTGCCGCCAACCCGTTCGTTCCTCCCTACGACTGGCGGCCCCACCGCATGGCCAAGAAGGTCGAGGCCGGGGCGCGCTTCGTCCAGACGCAGTATTGCTTCGACCTGCCACGCCTCGTGACCTTCATGCAGCAGGTGCGAGGCCTCGGCCTGCACGAGCACGCCTACATTCTGGTCGGGGTAGGGCCGTTGCCCTCGGCGCGGATAGCCGACATCCTCCGCACCCGGGTGCCCGGAGTGGTGATCCCCGATGCCGTGGTCGAGCGCATGGCCGGCGTGCCCAAGGAGCAGCAGGAAGAGGAGGGTATGAAGATCTGTCTGGAGATCGTCGAGCAGGTCCGGGAGATCGACGGCGTTGCGGGCGTCCACCTCATGGCGCACCGACGCGAGGACCTGGTGGTCGAGGTGGTGCGTCGCGCCGGCCTGCAGGACGGGCCGACGCCAGGGGATCCGCCAGCGGAGGAGCCCACGACCGAGGACCCGACGCCGGACGAGCCGACTCCGGACGAGCCGCCGCCGGACGAGCCTGCTCAGCACGGCGGTGAATAGCCGCATCGAGGAACGGATGGCCGCAAAGATCGTCGTCGTCGGCAGCTTCAATACCGATCTCACCGCCTACGTGCAGCGCATGCCGCGTCCCGGCGAGACCGTGGCCGGCGATCGCTTCGTCACCGGCCCGGGCGGCAAGGGCTCCAACCAGGCGGTGGCCGCCGCACGCCTCGGTGCCGAGGTTACCTTCATAGGCCGAATCGGCGACGACGTATTCGCCCCCGTGGGCCTCGATCTGTGGCGCGCCGAGGGCATCAACACCGACCACGTGGTGCAGGATCCCGACGTCGCCACCGGTGTCGCGCCGATCGTGGTCGACGCGGCCGGCGAAAACAGCATCTGCGTGATCCTCGGCGCCAACCTGCGCATCAGCCTCGACGACATCGACGCGGCAGCCGAAGCCATTGCCGGTGCTGATGTGCTGCTGACCCAGCTGGAGACCAACCACGACGCCGTGGCCCGGGCGCTCGAGCTGGCGCGCAACAGCAGTGTGCGCACCATCCTCAATCCGGCCCCGGCGAGCCTGTTGCCGCCCGAGATGCTGGAGCTCGCCGACTACCTGACCCCCAACGAGACCGAGTTGGAGGTCATCAGCGGCCGTGATGGCGGCTCCGTCGACGATGCCATCGACGCGGTGCGGGCCCACGAGCAGCAGACCGTGGTGGTGACGCTCGGCTCCCAAGGGGCGCGGTTCGTCGGCGGCCCCGGCGGCAGCGAGAGTGGGGAAGGCCGGGGCGACGGAGTGGTCGGCGGGTTCCCCGTAGACGTCGTAGATACCACCGGCGCCGGCGACGCCTTCAACGCCGGGATGGCGGTGGCTCTCGCCGAGGGCAGCCCGTTGCCCGACGCCGTTCGCTTCGCCAACGCCACGGCGGCGCTCAGCGTCACCAAGCCGGGGACGGCGGCCTCGATGCCGTCACGAGCCGAAGTGGACGCGTTGCTGGAGGCGAGCACGTAGGCTCGGGCTCCCGCCTCGGCCGCCGATCGGCAAAATCCCCACGGCATGCGCAAGAAACTTCAACTGATCGCCCGGCCCTCGCCGTTCCCGCCCCGCGGCCCCGCGGGTAGGGTGTGGGCATGCAGCTATCTCCGGGCGCCATCCTGCCCAACGGCGACACTCGCGACGTCGAGGAAGATCTCGGCCGGTTGCTGAACGAGAAGCGCCGCCGGCACGCCAACCGTGCTCGCCTGCGCAAGGCCGCGGCCATCGTCGTGTTCATCGTCGCGCCGCTCGGCTATCTGCTCGCCTGGGCATCGCCGCTGGACTGGCGCGCCGATCTGCGAGTCGGCCTGCTGCTGCTCATCGTGCTGGGGTTGGTGCTCAACATCCTGTCCTGGCGCGGCTCGCGGCTCGTGCGGAACCTCGACGTCTTCTCGTGGTTCAGCTCTCCCGCCGGCCTCGATTGGGACATCCGTGACCTCGAGCTCAAGCTCGAGCTCGGCAAGAGCGGCTCCGACGCTGCGCGCAGCGCCCTGTGGCTCTTCAAGTCGAACGAGAACGAGCTGCTGCGCTACTACACGCTGGCCCTGCGCCACAGTCGCATCGTCCTCTGGCTGGGGGTGTTCGCGATTCTGGTCGGCTTGCTGATCGTCAGCGGCACCATCTGGTTCTTGATCGCCAGCGCCAAAGAAGGTGCGAACATCAAAGCCGTTCAAACCATGGTGGTCGGGGCGCTCGGAGCGATCGGTGGCATCCTGTCGAACTATGTCGCGGCGATGTACATCAAGATGCACTCCGCCACCTCCCAGGCCCTCAACGATTTCCACAGCCGCTTCGTCACCACCCATCACGTGCACTTCGGCAACTACCTGGCGGCGCTGATCGGGGTCGACGATCCGCGCAGCGATACGCTGTCGGACATGGCGCGATCGTTGTCGAAACGCTAGCGGCCACACCTCGGAGAGCAGCGTGCCCGAGCCGCCGCCGATCCTGGCCAAAGACGTTCCCCGGCAGTTCGAGGCCATCCCGCCCAAGGTGCGTAGCTCGAAGTGGTTCGGTTCGACGAAGCGTTATCTAGGGGCCAACAATGGCGTCGGCGAGCATCGAAGGATTCCGTTTCCCGAGTACACCACCGCTGGCGCCAACTGGTTCGGCAAGGGAGAGCACTTCCAGGGGATCGCGCGCATCGGCCGCCATCTGTTCATCTCCGGTGGAGTGACCGGGGCCAGTGCCCGCTCGCAGATCGTCGTCATCGAGATGGGCTCGCAACTGTCCGAGGGCCCGTGGGCGCTACCGGAGTACGGATACTCCTACAAGGAGCCATCGATCCAGGATCACATCGTCGGCTGGATCGATGTCGACCGCGACAAATGGCATGCCGGTGGCATCCAGGCGGCCGACGGTATCGTGGCCATCCCTGTGTACTACCCGGGGACCGGGGTGTCGGAAGTACGGTTCTTGGATTTCCGTGACCCGGCGCTACTCGATATCGCCGGCGCCGCCGATTGGTCGCGTGTCGCACCGGAGCGCTATGACATTCCGGATACGGCGCTGCACAAGGACGGCGGCTTCGAGGCCAAGGCGGTCGGCATTACGTGGGTGCCTCAGGAGTCCAAATGGCTGCTCGCCGTTTGGGACGACCAACAGCTGCACTTCCACTTCTCGGCCGGACCCGACATCCGCCAGGGGGGCTTCGAGTTCGCCAAGCTGGAGCACAAGCTGCGCGTCGGAGAGCACCTGTTCAAGGGCTTCCTACCGCACGACGAGTCGATTCCAGGCACCTACCAAAGCCTCAACCTGGTCACCGAGGAGAGCGGCGATATCTACCTCATCGCCGGCCGCAACAGCTCCGGCTGGGCCCCCACCGTGGGCGGCACGGACAAGCTCGATCTCTATCGCGTCACCTGGCCGCTGGGATTCCAGCAGCGTCCGCGCCTCGCTGCGATTCTCACCAAGGATTTCATCGAACCCTGCAGCAAGCAGATGTACTGCTACAACCAGCAGTGCAGCTTCGCCACCGGCTGCGGAATCTATATCGACGATCCCGAGCACATGGTGCTCTACGGCGCCTCCCACTGGCTGCACGGCGGCAACAGTCGCTATAACTTCAACGAGTACTCCTATAGCTGAGCCAACAGGTTCTGGCGCGGCTGTGGACGCTTGGCCGGCCGCGCCGGGTGTTTCCCGAAGAGAATCCGTGAGCCGCGCGGCCCGGTCGCGGCTAAACTTGGTCGCTATGGTCGACTCGAGCAACATCCTGGTGGTCTGTTACGGCAACCTCTGCCGCAGTCCCATGGCGGAGGGGCTGCTGCGGCATCGCCTGCCCGCCGAGTTCGAGGTCCGATCGGCCGGTACTCACGCCTTCGGCGGCGATCCACCCACCGCCACCGCCGGCGAGGTCATGCAGCGCGAAGCCGGTATCGAGATCCACGACCAGCGCTCCAGCGAGCTCACCGTAGAGCTCATCGAGTGGGCCGACCACATCTTCACCATGTCGATCCAGCAGGGGCAGATCGTTGCGGCGCTGGCCGCTGGAGCTGACGAGCGCACGCGGCTGTTCGGCGCCTTCGCGCCGGCTACCGCGTCCAGTGGAATGGGTGCCGATCCCGGCGGCGGCGAGGCGGGCTTGCTAGAGTTGCCCGATCCGATGGGCGGCCGGTATGGGGAGTATCTGGAGTGCATGCAGAGGCTCGGGGAGGCCGCCGATCGGTGTGTGGCGTGGCTGATCGCCGGGGCAGATCCGGGGACGGCACCGCCGACGGTCGCTGCAACGAGGTCGTTGGCTTGAGATGGCGCTAGCCCTAGTCAGGAATCTAACTCGCTAGTGCGCCTGTATCGGCCTGCTCAGTTCGCGATAGATCTCGGCGTGCTGACTGCCGCTTTCGGTGTCGCCTACCTGCTCCGGTTCGAGTTCGTCCTGGATGAGACCCTGCGCCGCGCGCTTGTCGCTCAGACTCCGTTCATTGTTCTCGTCTACCTTGCGGCTCTTCTTTTGGCGGGCGCGCACCATCGAAGCTGGCGATACACCGGTATCCAGGACCTCCCCGTTTTCGCTCGTACCGCCTTCTATGGCACTGTCGTCATTCTCGCGGTGCGCTTGGCGCCTGTCGATGTGCTTGGCCCGCTGCGAATCCCGCTATCAATCACTGTGATGACGGGAATGCTGGTCTTTGGTGGAACACTTGGCGCACGCGTCACGCGACGGGGTGTTCACGAGCTTCTGGTTCGACGGAAACGATCGCGAGTCGGGGTTGGACCGCTCACGCCGGCCATTTTGGTTGGGGCCGGAGCCACCGGCGCGTTGGCGGCTCGTCACCTCGAGGAGGCGGGAATCAAGCCGGTCGCGTTTGTCGACGACGATCCACTCAAGCGTGGCAGCGTGATCGCTGGTATCCGCGTCCTCGGTAGTACACGAGACTTGCCGCGGTTGGTCGATGAGCTCGGAGCCGAGGAGGTCGTGATCACCGTTTCCGCTATCGCCGCGGCTCAGAAGAGACGCATCGTGGGGATCTGCGAGCAGGTGCCCATCAGCGTTCGCGAGACCTCGGGCTACTACGAGGTGCTCCAGGGTGATATGTCGCTGACACGGTTGCGCGAGGTGCAGCCAGAGAGCTTGCTGGGACGCGAGCCGGTGAGCTTCGAGAAGACTGGCTCCGAGTGGTTGGCGGGTCGCCGCGTTCTCGTAACCGGTGCCGGTGGCTCGATCGGATCTGAGCTCAGTCGGCAGATCGCAGGTTGCGATCCTGCGACGCTGGTTCTGCTGGAACGCTCAGAGCACGCGTTGTTCGAGATCGATCACGAGCTGCAATCGAAGTGGCCCGGTACGCAGATCGTGCCGGTGCTGGCCAACGTCGTGGACGAAACTCGGGTCCGCAACGTGTTCCATCGCTACTGCCCCGACCTTGTCTTGCACGCGGCGGCGCACAAGCACGTGACGCTGATGGAGCTCTACCCCTGCGAGGCGGCTGCCAACAATATTCAGGGCACGCGAGGCATCGGGCAGATCGCCGCCGACTATGCCGTCGCGAACTTCGTCTTGGTTTCCACCGACAAGGCGGTCAAGCCCACCTGTGTGATGAGTGCATCCAAGCGCGTAGCGGAGCTGGTGATCCAAGACCTCGACCAGCGCTACGCACCGAAGTACTCGGCGGTACGGTTCGGCAATGTGCTCGGGTCGGCCGGATCGGTGATTCCGATCTTCGAAGAGCAGATTAGGAACGGCGGGCCGGTAACTGTCACCGATCCGGACATGAAGCGGTACTTCATGTCGATCCCTGAGGCGGCGCAGCTCGTCCTGCAGGCCGGTTCGATAGCTGAGGGCGGCGAGATCTTCGTACTCGACATGGGAAAGCCCATACGGATCCTCGATCTGGCGGAGAACATGATTCGCTTATCGGGGTTCGAACCCTACGAGGAGATTCCCATCGAGATCACGGGGCGCCGACGTGGGGAGAAGCTGTTCGAGGAGCTGGGCCAGGAGGCCGAGGATCTGAGCCTCACCCGCCATCCGAAGATCTTTATCGGCAAGCTCTCCCCGTGCCCGAGCGGTCAGCTCGCGGCGGCGCTGAGGCGATTGGTCGAGCTGGCCGAATCCGGTGATGGCGAGGCGATCCGGCAATACCTCACAGAGTTTCTGCCCGAGGCCGAGCTCAAGCTCGGTGTGCAAGAGCAGGTCTCGCTGGGCTAGCCGGCAAACAACAGATCCACCCGCTAGCTCAGTGCATCGACGAGCGCTCCAGAGATTCGATCTTGCGTGTCCGCATCGAGGTACGGATGCATCGGCAAGCTGAGCACGCTCCCCGCCAGGCGTTCGGAGACCGGAAGTCCACCAGGCGCCACCGGGAAATCTGCGTAAGCCGGTTGGACGTGCAGCGGCTTCGGGTAGTAGACGACGGTCGGTATGCCGCGAGATCGTAGCGTGTCCTGAATCGCCTGCCGCTGCCCTGGAGGGACGGTGATCGTGTAGTGGGACCAGGATGACTCTGAACCGGCGGGTATCCGGGGCACGTCAACGCGGTCGCGGAGCGCCGCTTCGTAGCGATGGGCGACCTGTTGCCGCAGTTCCAGCTCGTCTTCGAAGATCAACAGCTTGGCGATGAGAATGGCAGCCTGCAGCGTGTCCAACCGACTGTTTCTGCCGATCTGAACGTGGTCGCTCAGATCGGCGCCCCTGCCGTGAACTCGTAGCGAGCGAATGCTGGCGGCGAGCTCCTCGGTTTGGGCGAACACGGCACCGCCGTCTCCGTAGCATCCGAGCGGTTTGACGGGAACGAAGCTCGTCGTCGCGATCGGTGCCAGGGCTCCGACGCCGCGGCCACGGTAGCGCGCTCCTACGCTCTGGGCCGCATCAGCCACGACCCATATGTCCTTTCGATTCGCGAGCTCGTTGAGGGATTGGTAGTCGGCCGGAAGTCCGAAATGGTCGACGGGGATCATGCCGACAACGCTCAGTCCGGCGGCGCGCGAGGCTTGCGTCGCCGCATCTGCGGAAGCCGGATCCATACAGAACGTCCGCGCGTCGACGTCGACGAAGACCGGGATACCGCCCAGGCCCGCCACTGCCTCGGCTGGCGAGCAGAAGCTGAATGATGGGACGAGCACCGCCTGTCCCGGTCGCAGACCCGAGGCGCGCAAGGCGAGCTCGAGCGCGTCGGTGCCGTTGGCGCAACTGACGACGGCGTTCGCTCCGCTGAAGGCGGCGAGTCGATCCTCGAATTCGGCGACTTCGGGACCGAGGATGAACCTGCCGTGTGAGAGCACCCGAGAGATCGCGTCGTCGATCTCTCGGGCTATCCGGGACCGCTGCGCATCGAGACCAACGAACGGGATGGACAGGCCCGAGGCGCTGCTGGCTTCAGCCATGGGTGGGCTCTTCACATCAGCCATGGGTTGGCCCTATCGAGCAAAGCGTCGTGCCGAGCGCTCGGCTATGTCCGCTGAGCGAACAGGGCGCGTGCCGCCAAAAAAACGAAGCGTGGTCGCCGCCGGATCAGGTCCCACATGAGCTTGGTCGCCTCGTCACGACTGTATCGTGCCAGCGAGCCCGACGAGGTCCCGGCGACGTTTTCGAGCAGCGCCCGATAGTCGGCGTCTCCGAAACGATTCAGAACGACGCGGATCAGCCAGTGCATTCCCAGCTCGGCGCGCAGTGAGCTGGCGGTGCACCGACGGCGCCCACTGGCGATGGCGTCGGCAACCGCACGAGCGCCCCACAAGCCGTCTACCACGCCCCCCACGGTGGTTACCTTGACGTGGCCGGCGGCGTCGCCGGTGAGGTAGACGTCGCCATGCCCCATGCGTCGATGCAGTGATGTCCAGCCGGCGTACTCGGGGATCTTGGCTCCTTGATAGCCGAGGACGTCGAGATTCTGCTGGGCGGCGAACTGGTCGATCAGCGCCCGCGTCACGCTCGACTCGGCGCCGATTACTCCCAGGGCGCCGGTGGTCTCCGATTCGGGAATGAGCCAGTAGAAATACGGGGTGTCCTGCGGGACGAACCAGACGCGAACGGTCTTGGGAGGCAGGTCCGAGGGCAGCCGCACCAGGGCTTGCACCAACGATACGAGCCGCTGCGGTCGCCAACCCGCGGCGCGCGCCACGTTGCTGAAGGCGCCGTCGGCGCCGATGACCGAGCCGGCCATGGTGGGCTCGGTGCCGTTGTTCCGGAACCGCATGTCGATGCCGTTGCCGTGCGCTTTCATGCGTTCGAGACGATGGCCCCAGGCGATCTCGGCACCGGATGCCTCCGCGGCCGCGGCAAGGCGACGAATGAGCGTGGCTCTCTCGATGATCAGGTCGGGACTTCCAAGCTCGACCTCGACCCTCTTGTCGTTTGCAACGAGCTCGAATCGGTCGATCTCGTTGACGATCGCATCCTCGGCCCAGTCGCCCAGCAGGTCGCGCAGCGCCCCGGTGACGATGAGCGATCGGCAGGTAGGGTCGAGCCCGTCGGCACCGTCGTAGACGCGTACCGTGTGTCCCCGACGCGCCAGGCGCTCGGCGGCGTAGAGCCCCGCGATGGAACCGCCGATTACCGCAACAGAGCTGGACATGGTCGAGTCCACGTGGTCGTGCACAGGAGCGTGGAGTGGTCCGGACGCGAAGCGACGACCATTATATTGTGGCCGCCGGATGCACGACCGCATCCGTGGCAGGCGTGCAGGCAGGGGCGGACAACAAAAGGGGAACGCTGAGTAAGCGACTTAACCTCGCCAGTCGTTGCGCCACCGCCACGCCACCAGGAGGCGCGCCGGCCGCTCCGCGAAGCCGGGTGCGTAGTCCCGCGCCAGCTGCTCGGCCAGCGGCCGCATCCCGCTGCCATCGAGGTGGTTCTGCAGGTACCCGGAGCCCCTGTGCATGGGCCACAGGTGGTGCCACATCGATGGGCACTACGAGGAGCTCTGGTTGATGACCAGCTCGTCCAACAGCCCCTCGCCCACCCAGGTGCGCCATTGCAGCGTCGAGTTGCCGAGCGGCGGACCGAGCACATCCCCGCGGGGTGCGCCGACCGCCAGGCGGAGCCCACGGGCCTGCGTTGCCTGTCGCAACTCTCGCAACAGCTCGGTGAGGTAGCCACCGAGTAGGTCGCGCCAGATCTGCAGCTCCTCGTGACCCGCCTCGAGCAAGTCGTGTCCGGTGAGCTCATGGAAGTCGCTGCGCACAGGCTGGTTGTAGCCATATTGATCGCCATGGTCGGCCGGGCGCGACTGCGAGCGCAGGCAAACGAAAAGCCCGTCGAGTGAACCTCGTTCGAGCAGGCGCACGAAGCGCTGCACGAGGTGGCTCCTCACTTCGGCACATGCCAGATAGAGGACGCCTGCCTGATGGTTGTCGTGGCGGTCCTGCACCAGAAGCTCCGGGTGGTCTCGGCTGAAGTGCGACTGCCATGCCACATGCTGGCAGTGCATGGCGTTGTGATAGCTGTGGGCTCGCTCTTCGGGGCTGCCCAACGGCCAGCCGTCGTCGAAGATCGATACGTACAGGTAGGTGCGAAGCCCGGCGGCCGCGGCGAGCTGCGGCACTTTCTCTAAATCATCCCAATCCACCTCGCGCGCCGCACGAAGGGTCGCGTGCTCGTGGCCCTCGGCGGTGAAGAAATCTCCCTCGAGATGCGTCCTCAACAATCGCCAGTAGATGCCCTGCGCGCCACGCGTCCATCCGCCGCGCCACCATTTTCGGGGTCGCGAGACGGCCATCACCGTCGCCGAAGCTGAGATGGTCAGCCCAGCTGACGCTGACGGCGTTTCCTCCACCCGGCCCGGGCACGGCTCAGCGCCCCTGGAGCCCCAAGCTGTGCAGGATCGTCTTCAGGATGATGACGAGGTCAAGAGACACCGACTGGTGCTTGATGTAGTAGAGGTCGTACTGCAGCTTGCGTAGGGCATCGTCAACCGACGAGCCGTAGCCGCAATTGACTAGCGCCCAGCCGGCCATCCCCGGTCGCACCGCGTGGCGCACGGTATAGAAGGGAATCTCGGCGATCAGCCGGTCGAGGAACTCCGGCCGCTCCGGACGCGGACCCACGGCGCTCATCTCGCCGCGCAGGATATTGAGGAACTGGGGGAACTCGTCGACATGTGTGGCGCGAAGGATCGCGCCGACCCGGGTCACGCGCGGATCGCCCTGCTGCGCCCAGACGGCGTCATCCTCCTCGGCCCCCGACCGCATCGAGCGGAACTTGAATACCTTGAAGATGTGGCCACCCTTCCCGACGCGCTCCTGAGCGTAGAAGACCGGGCCGCGGGATTCGATTCGAATCGCCAGGGCAATCAGCGGTGTCAGGGGGGCCAGCAAGATCAGCCCGATGCTCGCCGACACCAGGTCGAAGGCGCGCTTGGCCAAGGGCCGCAGCGTACCCGTGCCGGGATGCTCGAGTGGCATTGCCAGATGCCAATCATCACCCACGTGTTCGACTGGTACGCGGCCGGTCAGCTGCTCGTAGAGCTGGCTCATCGGCACGATCTGAGCCCCGATCTCCAGGCAATCCGTGAGGACGCGTACCATCTCGGCATCCAGCTCATCGGTGGCAGCAAGCACAATCGTACGAATGTGGTGCCGTCGGACGAGGTCCTTCAGCGAAGCGCTACCGCCGAGCACGGAGAAGGCCCCTTGGTCGATCGGTGCAATGCTCGCGCTCCCGTCTGTCGCGGGCGCGATCTTCAGGCGCGTTCCAGGTGTTGCATGGTCGTCACTTATGAAGCCCACGACCTGGTGGGTGCCGTCGTCGTTCTGCAGCAACACCCGAGCGATCGTCTGTCCTGCCCAGCCGGTGCCGACGATCAACGTCGGACGACGAAAGGCTGAGCGACCCAGAGCCAGCACGTACAAGTACCGACCAGCCAGGAGCAAGCCGAACGTCATGCCGAACAGAATCAGCCAGAAGCGGCGCGAGGAAGGTAGGGTGGGCGTGAGGTAGGGCACGGCGACATAGAACAGCAAGATGATGACCGCGCTCTTGAGCACCGCTGAGGCCGAGCTGGCAAAGCGGTTCGCCGTCTGTAGCCGATAGGCGTCGAATGCCTGTGCGACAAACAGCCACGCAGCGGAGGGTATGAGAAACCACAGGGGGCGGGCCCACAGGAGATTTACGCCCAGCCGGGTGCCTACCGGAAGTCCTAGAGTTGCGTGATCTCCGCGCGCCACCAGATATAGCAGCAGCGCCGCGTTGAGGGCCGCCAAGTCCAGAACGAGCAGCAACAGGCGGCGCTCGGTGCGATGCAGGCTGAGGGGCGCCGCCCTGGTGGTGATGGGTTGGTCCGGCACCTCAGGGTCAGGATTCAGGCTGTCTGGAGAGGATTGGTTTGCCATGGTCAAGCTATCACTCGGCCTTGGTGACCGCGGGCGGCTTGACCGCCGGCTCTTGCTCGCGGCGAAACCGCTGCGCGCCCTTGCGGGTACCGGCGCGTCGCTGTCCCAGCAGCAGCATGCTCGACGACAGTCCGAAACGGGCGGCGAGCATCAAGATCACGAACCAAGAGTACAGGTGAAACGCGCGATTCGTGTTGTAGCGGAGGAAAATCACCCACAGAGAGCGGTGAAAGTAGTACAGGGAGCGGACGACTCGCAGGTTGGTTCCACCCTGGCCGCCATAGTGGATGATCCGCGCACCCGCGTCGTAGATTACCTGCCAGCCTGCGTTGCCGGCTCGGTAGCACAGATCGAGATCCTCGCCGTACTGGTGCAGCGTCTCGTCGAATCCCCCGCCGGTCTCGAGCACCGCACGCCGGAACAGCATGCAGCAGCCCGACAGTCCACGAACCGGCTGTACCTGCTCCCGGTCGGTGTATCGCATCAGGTACTCCGATACCGTGCGGTTGTCGGGGTAGAGTCGGTCAAGACGCAGTGAGTAGGTTAGTCCGCTCAGCGGAGTGAGGCGCCCACGTCGGCACTGCGGCTGGAAGCTGCCGTCCTCGTTGAGCACCATGGGCCCGACGGCTCCCACCTCGGCATGCTCCTCGAGATAGGCGACGAGCTCGTCGAGGGCCCCCGGTAGCACCTTCGTGTCAGTGTTGAGAAACAGCACGTACTCGCCTCGAGAGGCTTGCCAGGCCACGTTGTTGGCGCCGGCGAACCCGAGATTCTCCGGATTGCGGATCACAACGGCTCCCGGCGATACCTCGGCAACCGTCTCCGCGCAGGGATCCGGCGACGCATCGTCGATGACGACGATCTCGTGCTCGCACGGCGGCGCGTTGTCGCGAATCGATTCAAGGCAACCGCGCAGATACTCGAGCCCGCTGTAGTAGGTCAGGCAGACCGACAGCTTCATGGCTCAGTGCACGGCCTGGTGCGGCTCGGGCTCGCCGATTCCGAGCTGTCGATCGCGAATCTCGGCCTCGGCCGGATAGACGAAGTTGCCGTCTTCGAGGATCCCCTCGCAGATCACATCGAGCCCGCGGAACGTACCCGGTCGAAGATCGTCGAGGCGATCGAGGCTCACGTCGAACGCCAGCGACGAGCTCGAGCCCTGCGACACGAACGGCAGGGGAATCATGCGCCGGAAGAAATAGTGGAAGGCATACTTGCGGGCCTGTGCGACCTGTTCGGGCGACATGCGCTCGGGCAGCGGCAAGCTATCCAGCAACTCCCGATACTCCGCCGGCGATCCGGCGTCGAGGCTGAATCCCTTGTTGCGGATCCAGGCCTCGCCGGCGACCACTGTCGGGATCCCGGTCGCCGTCAGCTCGATGCCCATCTTGGTGGCGTAGATCAGCGCCGCGTTGCAGTTGGCGAGCACCACGTAGCTGCTGATCTTGCTCTCCGCCGGGATCACCACGACGTTGTCGGGCAGGGTCGGGAAGGCGCGCCGGATCTCGTCGGTCATCCGTTGCCGTGCCGGCAAGCGCCCTCTCACCTCGGCCGGATGCACCCGGATGATGAGCTGCAGATCGGGGCGCCGCTCGAAGTACCGAATCGTGTCGTGCACCCAGTCCTGGACGTTCGCGTAGGCGTTGGTGGGGTAGTGCAGCCGCGCGTCCCACATTACCGTCGTGAGCAGCCCGATCCAGGGCTTGTCGGGATCCAGCCCAAGCTCGTCGGAGATCTCGCGCAGGTTCTCCTCGGGGTTCTCGTTGAACGAGATCCAATCCTCCGAGCCCTGCCAGCGACTCTCGAGGTAGTCCATGATCGCGGTCTCGTGGGCCTCCGACCAATCCATCCGCTCCCAGACAGACGTCGGCTCGACGAGCATCGCCCGGTGGTAGGTATCGGACTCCGCGAAGGTGACGCAGTTGCGCCGGTAGGCGGGGTGCCAGGTGACGACGCGCACGCCCCGCTGCCTGCACAGATCGGCGATGGGCCCTTGGGGGACATAGATGCCATGGTGCAGAACAACGCAGTCGAAGTGGTTCTGGTCCAATAGCTGGCGGAAGGAGAAGAAGGTTCGTAGGGCGGCGCGCAGGTAGGCGCGCAAGACCGCCTCCCCCTGCGGCTCGTCGCGTAGATCGCCGCGCGCGAAGAACCTCAGGGCGCCCGACAGAGCATGCTCGCCGATCGCCACGCCGTCGATCTCGAGCGCCAAGATCGCCTCGACCTCCAGATCTTGCGCCAGGCTCTCCGCTTCGGCAGCGTGCTGCTCGGCCAGTGTGGTGCTCAACCGGTGCACCGCGACGCCGACGGTGTCGAAGAGCTCCTCGGCAGGTGCCGTGCAAGTGCGGCACAACTCCGCCGGACCGTTGCGCAGAAAGGCGTCCTGCTGTGGATAGAAATAAGCGTCGGCCAGCTGGCATGCCGGCAGCGCCTTGTCGCATAGCCAGGCGGCGACCTCGGCACCACGCAGGCGAAGCGCGTGGGCCAGAACGGTGTCCAGGCGCGTACCCGGCTGCCAGCCGCCCAGACTGGTTGCCAGCAGCACGCGCGGTGCGTCGACCCGCTCATCGGCACTGGCACCGGCACCTGCGTGGACGCCGTCCGGCTCGCCGCCCGTGGCGACACTTCGCGTGTCCGGATCGGCCTCGCCGCCGGACCCGGTCAGCTGCCGCTGCCACCAGTCGCGAAACTGGCGCGTCTCACGCGCCCGCTTGTTGGCCACCAGGCGCTTGGTGAGCCCGAACCGCTTGACTAGCTGCTTGAGGCGAGGATCCACGCTTGACTCGGCCAGCCGAGGGAACTCATACGAACGACGGAACACACACGAATGTTCGACTCCCGCAACAAGAGCCTACGATGGAAGCTCGAGCGCTGACGTCCTGAGATGTCCCAGAAACTCATCCGCTGCCGGCAGTTGCTCGAGCAGCCACCAAGGATCGTACCCCTCGAGCTGGGCCGCGCTGTAGCCCCCGGTGGCCACGGCGACCGTGCGCACGCCGATGGCATCGCCGGCGTGGATGTCGTGTGGCGTGTCACCGATCACGAAGGCCTGTCTCGGCTCGAGGCCTTCGATGTGGGCCGCGGCGATCTCGAACGCGTGGTGCGCGATCGCCGGGCGATCCGGTGTGCCGTCGGCGAAGGCACCGCCGGTGAAGTAGCCGTCGAGGCCGTAGTGCTCCAGCTTGGCGCGGGCGCCGGCAGCCGTATTACCCGTGAGAAGGATCGAGAGGATATCTTCACGGCCGTGCGTAAGCTTGAGCACCTCTCGCACACCGGGCAGCGCCCGCCCCTTCCGACGATGCAAACGCGATGGCAGCAGCAGCTCGTAGCTTCGCAGCAGTTGCGCTGCCCGAGCCTCGTCGCCCTGCCCGGTCACCTTGGTCACCAGCAGCGCGGCGATCTCCACATCGGTCAGGCCGGCCGTCTTGTAGTCCTGTAGCGAGACGCTCTGCTCGAGGATTTCCTCGATGGCGTCCTCCCAGGCGAAGATGCCGGCTCGCTCGGTGGTAAGGAGCGTGCCGTCGATGTCCCAGAACAGGACCAGCGTCACTGGGGACCCATATCGCTGGTGCGGGTGCCGGAGACGTCGTCGTATGCCTCGAGCGAGCCTGATCCCTGGATCAGCAATGCCATCCGCCTCGCCAGGTTGAGGGAGTCAAGCTCGTGGTACTCAAGGATCTCCTGGGTGCTACCGCACTCGGGAATCCTATCCATGCCAAGGCGGCGGGCACCGACTCGGATCTCGCTCTCGGCCAATCGGGCCAGCAACATTTCCGCTTGCCCGCCGTGCTCGTAATGGTTGTCGAGCGCGATGACCCACTGACGCGGTCCAATGACGTCGCGCAGCCAGTCCCCGTCCACCCGGTTGAGCCACGGGAGGTTGATCAGGCGAAACTCCAGACCGCGCTCGCGTGACAGCAGCTCGACAGCCTCATAAGCGTTCGACAGCAACCAAGGCCCGTATCCGAACACGATGCCGTCGTCGCCTTCTCGTATCACCGCTCCGCGGCCCGGGGCTGGCGTGTAGCTGTCTGGAAGGTCGAAAGGCATATCCCAGCCCATCGAGCACAGCCGAATGTAGGTGCTGGAGGCGTTGTCGTTGATCGCCCATGCAAGCAGCTGACGCACCTCCGATTCCTGGCACGGCTCGACCAGCGACAGGCCGGGAACCGCGCCCAGCGCCGAGATGTCACGCACCGACTGGTGCGAGTGACCCGGCCCTCCGGGCAGCAAGCCGGCCAGCGAGCCAGCATAGATTACCTTCTCGTGCTCGGTGGCGGCGTTGTAGATCTGCTCATTGGGTCGGGTCGACAGGAAACACGCAAACGAATGGCACATCGGCAGCATGCCCATCTGTGCCAACCCGCTGGCCTGCGAAACCATGTCCTGCTCGGCAATGCCGCACTCGATGAAGCGCTCGGGGAAGCGCTCCTGGAAGGCGATCAAGCCGCAGTCTTTGACCAGATCGGCGTTGAACACCACGATCTTGTCGTTGGTTTCGGCCTGCTTGACCAGCTCGTCTTCGTAGGCAGCCATCAGCCGATGGATGTTGCCGAAGCCCGTGTGCTTGACGTGTGGGTCGCGCTCGAGCC
>DASCOT010000100.1:0-8197 GCA_036012155.1 Acidobacteriota bacterium | reverse complement strand
TGATCCGATCGGCCGATCAGGTCGTCTCGCTTTGGCGAATGCCGCGATGCGTGCCGCCGCGAGCGTCAGCGTTCCACTTCTGATCCACTGGGGGAGTGCCGCAGCATACCCGCAGCAGTCGTCGAACGGGCACCCTTGGTTGGAGACCGACACGTTCGATGAGGCCACGCGGGCCCGTGACCTGACGACAGTGGATCGCGCCGTACGAGAGTTTGCCGGCGTGCACAGTCGGACGAGCGTCTACTTGTTCCGTGTGGCTGCGACCGTCGGGCCCCGCGGCGCTGTCGCTGTCGAAGAGCTGCTGCGTACACCAGTCGTGCCACGATTACGGCCCGAGCCGATGATGCAATTCCTCCACGAGGACGATGCCGCCGAGATTCTCTGGCGGGCCGTTCAGGAGGGACACGGCGGCACCTACAACGTGGCCGCCGACGGTCTGATGCGGCTGTCAGAAGTGTGCCGAGCGGTCTCGCGACCCAGTGTAGTGCTTCCCGTCCGGCTTGCCTGGGGCCTGGCTTGTCTGACCTGGTTGCTGCGGCAGGGGCCGTCGCCGGCACGTCAGCTGCGTTGGTCGTCGGGGCTTCCGATCCTCGACAACACGCGACTCAAGACCCATCTAGGAATGAGGCCCCGCTATACGGGTCGTGAGGCGCTCGAGGCCGCTCGTGCCCAGACGGCGTCGGATTCGGATGGCCGGCCTGTGGTGGCCGAATCTACCGACCGCGAAGACTAGAAGCCCCAGGCCAGCCCCAGGACGATGGTATGGGCGTTGATACCCGGGTTCCTGCCTCCGGTGTTGGCGTTGGAAACATGATGCAGTCGGTAGTCGATTTGGATTGCTCGGCTCTTGGAGACAGCGATCTCCAATCCGGCGCCAACGAAGAGGGTGTAGTTGAATCGGGTCTCGCCTGGCGGGACGTTGCTCGACGCGAACAGCAATCCTGTGCCGGCTCGGATGACCGGCCGAACCTTCTCGGTCGGGCTCAGGCGATGTTCGTATACCAGATGCCAGGCTCCGCCCCAGGTACGCGGCGATTGATCGAAGTAGGTGAATGGTGATAGCTCGATGCCGACTGCGGGTTGCCCCCCCAAGAACTTCTTGGTGCCAGCAAGGGCCTCTCGGCCTCCCAGCACCTGCGACCATCTCACCCAAATCGAGCTCATGTCGATCACTATCGAGTTGTTGATCTCCGCCGCGATCCCGTGGCTGCCAGCCACTGCCCAGCGGGTACGTCCCTGTCGCGGGGCCTGTATGGGCCTCGATGAGGAGCTCGACTCGGTGGGCGTAGGAATTGGCGCCGAGTGTGTGTCTTGAGCGAACGCGGGCGCTGCGAGACTCCACATCGCCAGCATGAGCAAACTGCGTCGTAGCATGATCCACTCGTGGTTTCCGGGTTCCCAGCCGCGGTCTCGACACTTTCTTCCGACCTTGTCGCACAGTCTCGCACGCGCGACGGGTGCGCGCGTTTCACGTCCGACACGCCCTGGTGCTTGACTCACGTTGCGCGACCCCCGAGACTGCGCCGGCGATGTCGGAACAAACTTGAATCGAGGGGAACCACTACACAGTGTCGTGTGACCTGCGGGAGCCAACCTGCCGCCATATCGAGCTGTGGCGCGCCGAGTGCCGGCCATGACCCGCGATCGGAACCACCCGCCGTCGGACCCCGAGCCTGGGCCGCGCGAGCGCTTCCGCGCTCCGGAGCACGATCGAGCGCTTCGCGTGATGGAAGCTCATCGGGCGCGGGAGCTTGCCATAAAGACGTCGATTTTCCGGCTATCAGTCGCTGCTGCGCTTGGCCTGGTGCTGCTCAAGCTCGGCGCGGCTTGGTGGACCAACAGCCTGGCAATCCTGGCTTCCGGGCTGGATTCGATGCTGGACATGGGACTCTCCGGGCTCAATTGGTTCTCTGCCAAGAAGGCGGAAAAGCCACCGGACTCCGAGCACCCCTTCGGCCACGGCAAGGTCGAGAGCCTCATGGGCGGGATACAGGCGTTGATACTGGCGGGTGCCGCCGTGTTGATCGGCTTTCAGGGCATTGAGCGTTTGAGGTCACCCGAGCCCGTTGTCGGCACCATCGGTGGCGTTGTCGTGATGCTGGTCTCGGCGCTGGTTGCTCTGGGGTTGTCGCGGCTCATACGATCGCGCGGGGCCGAGAGTGAATCGCCGATCATAGCGACCGAGCAGCTGCACTACTCGATGGACTTCACCAGTCACGCTGGCGTGATCCTCGCCCTCGTCCTGCAAGCGACCACCGGGGTCGTGTACTTCGACCCGTTCGTATCGATTCTGATCGCCGCCTTCGTGCTCTGGCAGGTGCGGGCGTTGACCATCGATACCGCGCAGGACCTCCTGGATCGTGAGCTGCCGGAGGATGTTCAGGAGGAAATCGTCCGAGTCCTGGATGAGCATCGCGGCGAGGTGCTCGCGTATCACGGGCTGCGCACGCGGCGCGCCGGAAGCCAGAAGATCATCAGCCTGCATGTCGTGCTGTGTAAGGCGATCAGCTTCGAAACATCTCACCACATCGTCGATCACGTCGAGCAGGAGCTCGAGTTGGCTATTCCGCGCACCGACGTGACCATCCACGCTGATCCGTGTGGCGACTACTGTCCGGGGGAAGCACGCTGCCCGTGGTCTCGGCTATTGCGCTAGCGGGGCGCCAGCCGCAGGCCTTCGGAACGAGGCACGACGATCAAGAAGGGTCGAGTGGCCGCTCATCGGTCTGATCGATGGCGGCCGACTGCGGCAGCGGGTCGGGCACCGACTCGCCGGAGTTAGCCAACGGTGTCAGTCGGACATAGGCAATCAGCACCGCGAGGAAAGCGGCGCCAGACAACAGCGCCAGCAGCCGCGCGTCGCCGAACTCTGGGGCCTGGCCATCGGCTGTCTCGAGTAGAGGGATGGCAGCGAAGGCCAGCAAGTTGTTGGCGCCGTGCGCGACCATGGCCGGGAATACCGAACCCGATCGCCACACAAGAATACCGAAGTAGACGCCCAACAACGTGCGCGGCAGCAGGCCGATTATGTCGAGGTGAAAAAGCGCGAACAGTAAGCCGGTGATGAAGATCGGAACACCCCAGCTGCGGCCGCGAGCGAGCAGCTGCAGCATAAGACCACGGAACAAGACCTCCTCGCAGACTGCCGCCAACAGCACGCCGCCGAACAGCAACAGGATCAGCTCGCCGGTGGTCTCGGTATGCAACAGGGGCTCCAGCGCTCGCTCGAGTAACTCCCGCCACTCATCACCGCCGGGTATCGAATCAAGAACCAGCTCTTGCATCGCTCCGCCGAACATTTGCAGCGGAATCGCCGTGGCGCCGGCGACCACGTAGTGGATCCAGTGCGCCGAGCGCAGCAGGAAGGCCTCGCGGAGGTCGAGTCCGAGCAGCATCGCGAACAGCACCGGGGCGACGAGGATGGCGCCGATCTCGTCTACGACGATCAGGAGCTTGAAATCGATGCCAGCCAGGGTTCCACCCATCGCCAGAAACAGGTGGAGGGCGAGGGCGAACAAGAAAAGCGCCATCGCGGTCCAGCGCGCGGACAGAGGAGGAGGCCAGGGCAAGAAACGGCTCCGGATGACGTTTGCGAAGGCCGGCGGGCGGCGAGCAATGCGCGCGGAGTGCTCATACTAGCATAGGGAGATAGAGCCTCCGGAAGCCGTTTCCTTGACCTGTACCGCTTGATCGGAGTCGCAGCTGATGACTACGGATGAATCGATGCGGCGCAAGTCGACGCCATTTGACGCTCTCCTGGGAGTCGACGTGAAGTACGCTGGCGACGGCAAGTCGGAGGTTGAGCTGGAGCTGGTGCCAGCGCACTGCAATCGTCGAGGTGTGGCGCATGGTGGCGTCGTGTGTGGGCTGCTCGACACCGCCCTGGGCGCAGCCGTCGTGTCATCGCTCGGTGAATCGGAATGGTGCGGTACGCTCGAGCTCTCGGTGCAGTTCCGAGATCCGGCGCGGCACAGTCCGCTCAGGGCCCGTGGCCGCTTGGCGCGCCGGGGGCGCCGGGTGGCGTTGGCCGAGGGCGAAGTGATCGACGCGCGCGATCGGGTAATCGCCGTGGCGCATGGCGTCTGGACAATCTGGCCGAGCCATCCCGATGGTCAGGCTACCCCGGCGACGTGAGCGATCAATCGTAGAGCAGGTAGCGCTCCCGTATCCGTCGAAATTCCCGCAGTGCCGCCGACCAACTGGCGGTCACAGCGTGGGCGTCCATGCCGGATCCGAGTTGTTCGACGATCGCCGGATCGCCCCATAGGGTGGGGAGTCGACTTCGGTCCCAGGCTGCCGCGTGAAGGCGCTCGAGCGTGGTGGCGAGCGTTGCCGCGGTTAAGCCGGCATCGAACGTGTCGCGGTCGGTCACGATCAGCTCCACACCGGCGCATTCCTCGCCGGCGTGGACGGAGCTCGTCGGAGTCAGATGTCGGGGGGCGAAGCGGATCCCGGGGAGTGCCGCGGCATTGAGCGTCGCGCCAAGCTCGCGAGCATTGATCCAGGGGGCACCAAACCACTCGAACGGGGCATCCGTCCCTCGGCCCACAGAGATGTTGGTCCACTCGAGCGGGCCGATCGCCGGATACAGCAGCGCTTCGGTGAGGTTACGAATGTTGGGTGATGGATTGCGCCACGATAAGCCGGTCTCGTCATACCACATGTCACGGCGCCATCCCTCGGCGCGGATTACCGTCAATTTGGCGCCAATGTCGCGCTCGTCGTTGAAGTAGCGGGCGAGCTCCCCGATCGTCATCCCGTGTCGTGTCGGTACCGGCGCGTACCCGACAAACGTTAGCAGCGACTCGTCCAGCACGGGCCCGCTGATTCCGACGCCGCCGATCGGATTCGGTCGATCGAGGACGACAACGGGAATGCCGGCCCGCGCCGCCTCCTCCATGCAGTAGGCGAGCGTCGTTGCGTAGGTGTAAAAACGCGTGCCGACGTCTTGAATATCGAAGACCAACCCGTCCAGGCCATCCAACATGTCGGCCGTCGGGCGCCGCGTGTCTCCGTAGAGGCTGTAGATTGGCAGACCGGTGGCCGAGTCGAAGGAATCGGCGACGTTACCGTCAAGCGACGCGGCAAACCCGTGCTCAGGACTGAAGATTGCGGCCAGTTCGATTGCCGGGGAACTAGCCAGAATCGTCACCGTCAGGGTGTTGCCGGCGCTGCGGCCGGTGTCGTTGGTGATCAGCCCAACGCGCATTCCTGCCAACGGGTGGAACCCCGCAGCCTGCCAAACGTCGATTCCGGGTCGTATCTGGATCGATGCGATCGCTGCCGAGGGGACGGGGCTGGAGGTGGCCAGAGCTGCGACTGCGACGGCCCCCAGCAACGTCCGTGCGCTGCGGTTGGCATTGTCGCTGCCCGTGGCGGGCCGTACACTCATGTCACCGTTGCTCGCCATGTCGCAGGAATCCATGATTCGGCTCCAGGATGCGCATCTTAGCTCACTCGTACACGGCCTCGCAGGCGGCCTGGCCTTTGTACTGATACTGCTGGGGAGTGCGGGTGGCACTGCGCCCGCAGGCACCACCACCGTGGTGGTGGAGCCGGCTCAGCCTACACCGCCACCGTCCATCGACCCCCGCGCGCCGCTCTCGCCTGCCATCGAGGCCGAGATCGACGACACGCTCGCGCGCATGAGCCTCGAGCAGCGCGTCGGTCAGGTGCTCATGGTACGGACATTCGGCGAATACTATCCCGCCGACGCCCAGGCGCGGCGAGAGCTGGTGTCGATGGTGCAGGAGCTTGCGCTGGGTGGCGTGATCCTCTTCCGGTCGCAGGCGTACGAAGCCGCGGCCTTGCTGCACGACCTCCAGGTGGCCTCTGCTGCCGCCGGCAACCTGCCGCTCGTGGTGGCAGCCGATTTCGAGTGGGGCGCGGATTTCCGTATAGACGGTGCCATTCCTTTCCCCACCGCGATGGCTGTCGGTGCTACGTATGATCCGGCTGCGGCCGAGTGGATGGGACGCGCAACAGCTCGCGACGCCCGTGCTCTGGGAGTGCATTGGATCTTCGCTCCAGTCGCCGACGTCAACGTCAATCCGCGTAACCCAGTGATCAACGTCCGCGCGTTTGGTGAGGATCCCGATCACGTCGGCAACATGGTGGCGGCGTTCGTACGGGGCGCTCAGCAAGGCGGAGTCCTGGCGACTGCCAAGCACTTTCCCGGCCACGGTGACACGGCGGTCGACTCACACATCTCCCTGCCGGTGCTCGATCACGACAACCGTCGACTGCAAGCCGTGGAGCTGGCTCCCTTCCGGTCGGCGATCGAGGCCGGTGTGGCGAGCATCATGACGGCGCACATAGCAGTCCCCGCACTGACGGCCGATAGCGGCCTGCCGGCGACCCTGTCGTACGCGGTGCTCACAGATCTCCTCCGTACACAGCTCGATTTTCGTGGCCTCGTAGTTACCGACGCCATGGAGATGGGGGGTATCTCACGGCGCTGGTGGAGCGGGCAGGCCGCCGTCGAGGCGTTGGCAGCCGGAGCCGACATGGTCCTCTTGCCACCCAGTCCGCGTGCCGTTCACGGGGCGGTCGTCCGTGCTATAGAGCGTGGTGATCTTGGTCGCGACCGGCTTGACGCTGCCGTGCGCGGCGTGCTGCGCGCCAAAGCGCGACTCGGCCTCCGCGAAGGGGTCGTCGAGTCGCCGCTGACAGCCCTGGCCGAGAACTTCGCTCCGGCCTCCGACCTGGCCCGCTCACAGGAAGTATCGGACAGTGCGGTGACGGTGCTGCGTGATCGGAGCGGGCTGTTGCCGTTGGATGCCCGTGAATGGAACAGCGTCGTCGTAGTAGGGGTCTCGGACAACGACGAGCCGGCTCCGACCTCGGCACTGGTGAGCGCCTTGCGCGTTCCTCTCGCCGCCGTGACATCGCGGTCGATAGATGGTCGTACGCGTGGGGATGAGGCCGCCGAGATCGTCACCGCGGCGTCGAAGGGGAGGGTGCTGGTCCTTGCCGTGCGCGTGCGCATACGCTCGAGCACCGGGCGCATCGCGTTGCCGCGACGTCAGGCACAGTACGCCGCAATGCTTGCCGATCTCGAAGTGCCGACGATCGTGGCGGCGCTCGGCAGCCCCTATGCAATTGCCGCCTTTCCGCAGGCGTCGACGGTTCTGACTTCGTACGGATGGAGTGATCCGCTGCAGCGAGCAGTGGCTCGGGCCATCACTGGCGAGATTCCCGTCACCGGTCGGCTGCCGGTTTCCGTACCCGGCCTCTATCCGGTGGGACACGGCGAGCAGCGAGCCGCACTCGTTGCGGATCTGGCTCCGCCCGCCGATGTGGTCTATGGAGCCGCGGCCGGAGACTCGAACCCCGTCCATGCCGTCGACCTGACTTCCGCTGCGATGGCGCTGGAGCGCTGGGCGGAAGCTGGCGCGTTTCCGGGGGCCGTCTACGCCGTCGGGCATCGAAATCAGCTGGTTGGCCTGGGTTCCGTGGGCGACATGAGCTACGACGATGATGCTCTGCCGATGCCTGTCGACGCGCTATTCGATCTCGCCTCGCTCACCAAGGTGTTGGCCACCACGCCCGTGGCGATGCGCGCCGTGGAGCGCGGCAACCTGCGGCTCGACTACCCCGTACAGGCCTTGGTGCCGGAGTTCCAGGGCGCCGACAAGTCCGCCGTTACGATCCGCCATCTCTTGACGCATACATCTGGATTGCCCGCCTACGTGGAGTTCTTCCGCGACCACGACCCCGAGGACGCCGGGCCCACTGTGCGGGCGGCGGTGCTCGAGAGGATCTATGCGGCCGATCTGGAGGCGCCGCCGGGTAGTCGATATGCGTACTCTGATCTTGGCATCTTGTTGCTCGGGGAAGCACTCAGCCGGGCGCTAGGCGAGCCCTTTGCGGAATTCGCTCAGCGAGAGTTCTACGAACCGCTGGGGATGCGCGACACCATGTGGAATCCGCCGACCTCCGAGCGCCAGCGGATACCTCCGACCGAGTTGGATGCCTGGCGCGGCACCTTGGTGCATGGCGTCGTGCACGATGAGAATGCCTACGCGACGGGGGGAGTGGCGCCCCACGCCGGGTTGTTCTCCACGGCCCGCGACCTGGCGACCTACGCGCAGATGATGCTGAAACTGGGTACCTACGGCCACAATCGGGTGCTACGGCGATCGACCATCGACCGCTGGCGGAAGCCGCAGGACTTGGTGGTCGGCAGCAGCCGTGG
>DASCOT010000099.1:0-9857 GCA_036012155.1 Acidobacteriota bacterium | reverse complement strand
AGCAGCCGGAGATTTACCTCCAAGCCGCCGAGCTAATCGCGCAGCGGTTCCCGCAGGCGATCTTCTTGGTCGTCGGCGACGGTGAGCTAAGGAGCCAAGCCGAATCGACCGCTCACCGCATGCAGATCGCGAGTCGCGTCCGCTTCTTGGGCTGGCGAGGCGACCTCGCCCGAATCTACGGAGCAGCCGATCTGTTGATGCTCACTTCACGAAACGAAGGTACACCGGTAGCGCTTATCGAAGCGATGGCAGCCGGCCTTCCCAGCGTCAGTCCCGATGTCGGAGGAATCCGCGACGTGGTCACTGATCCGGGCCTGGGCATCGTCGTACAGAACGGTACTCCTGAATCGCTCTCAGCTGAGGCTTGCGCATTGCTCGCATCGCCCGATCGCTGCCGCCAGATCGGAGAGTCAGCTCGCCGCTCCGCGGTGGGCCGCTATGGGTTCGCACGGCTCGCTACCGATATCACGGCGCTCTACCGTGATTTGCTGGGCTTGGCGCCGACGTCAGAGAACCGGTGACGCTCGGTCTTGGTGCAGCTCCGTCAAGACGGGCCGACCCAACAGTGTGACCAATACATGGATCCGATCCCGTGCAGGTAGGTACTGGCAGAAGATCGCTTCGAGCCCGTGGAAAGCGCCGCCTGCAAGGCGTACCCGAGCATTCTTCCGGAAGCGGAAAACCTTGGAGACGCGGATGCTGCCGTCCGTTCCCTCCTGGCGGCGGATGAGCTCGATTACGTCGTCATCCACCGGACAGGCGGCACCAGCGTAGCTTACAACGCCTTTGACACCCCAGGTGTAGCGAACGCGAACACTCTCCTCGACGCTGCCGATTCGGACAAACAGATAATTTGGGAAAAGCGATTCACGCCGGGCACCCCGAGCTCGGGGTGCGAGTAGCATGGGCCGGTAGTAGGGGATGCCCTGCTCCGAGAGCCGGCTGATCACCAGCCGTTCCTTTCGGTTCTTGGTCTGGACCGCGTACCAGCGGCGTGTATCGGACGCGGAGCAGGGAGAACGTTCGACGACCGCCTGCGAGATGGGCTGAGCACCGGGGCGCGTCACTCGAACCATGGTGTTGCTCCCAAAACGTTGGTTGTCGCGCCCGAAGGCTGGCGGCTAAGAGATGGCGCGGCGGCAGCCCATGTTCACCATGCCGTGGAGGATGCCTCGTTCTCGGCGGCTTGTCTCCCGCCGGCGATTAGAGAATCCGGGGGCGACGGAATATAGCCGAATAGAGCCGCCGATTCCACCCGGTAGCTCACCGCGACGGACCGATACCCTGGCCCCGTTTTGCCGATCGGTTCGGAGACGGACTACCTACCGACGAGCGCGCCCGCGTACTCCCACATTGCGCGGTGCGTTCCGTACAGCCCCTCGATGGTCGGCACCAGCCAGAGGAACCGCGCGGTTGGTGGCGCGCCGACGAAGTCTGCCGGCAGGGGCTCAGCTGCCACGCCGTTCTGCTCGCACAGCGCGAGCGCCCGGCGCAGGTGCCAAGCTGATGTGACGAGGCCGACCCTTGACCATCCTCGCTCGCGGATGAGGTCCCGGTACGCCAGCACTTCTTGGCTCGTATTGCGCGGCCCGGGCAGCTGCAAGATCGCCTCGGGCGGTACCCCTAGTTGTTGCCAGAGCGCCGCCGTCTCCGCACCGAGATCGCGCATGGGTGTGAATCCCTCAATGCCCGAGCCGGAGGCAACGAGCACGTGGGTGAGGCCAGCCCGATACAGGGCGGCACCCAAACGGATGCGGTCACCCGCAGGCCCCAGCTGAGGGTTGCCCACGGGCGTCAGCGAGCTCCCGCCAGACAGGACGAGCGTTGCGTCGTACGGCTCGTGCGCGGCAAGCGGATCGAGGTCGACGAACGGGCGCTCGAGCGAGCGCATCGCCCAATAGCCGACCCAGGAGTTTCCCATCAAGCTAAAGAGGACAAGAATCGCCCCGACGATGTACTTCTCACGCCTTGCTCGCACCAGCCAGCAGGCGATGATCAGGCCCAGCCACACCAGACCCGCCGGCATGAGAAGCAACGCGATGGCCTTCTGGAGCACGAGCATCAGCGGCCTAGAGGGCTTCGCCGGACAATGCGGCGCGGCAGCATACAGTCGCGCGCTGCATTGGGCACGCCGGTCAGGTGATTACCGCGGAGGCCGCCAATTCGCTCACGGAAACGTGCAGGCGCCGTAGCCGCAGATCGAGCCCGAGCTTCGCCAGCATCGCTCGCGCATCGTCATCGGTGATCCTGCTCGTGGAGATCCATACCTCCGGGACGCGATCAGATTCCGATCCGTCGAACCAGGAGGCCAGACCTTGCACACGCAGGCGACCGAGCTGCTGGCCCCAAAGATCCCTATCATCATCGACAAAACCGATGGCTCTGAACTCGCTGTATTGCTTGTTGTACAACATCTCGTCGAGCAGGGCCTTTCCACCGCGGCCGGCGCCATAGATGAGTACGCGGATCTTCTCTTCGCCCTCGTGCGTCTCGGAGAGTCGGTGCGCGAAGCTGTCGAAGAAGCGAAAGCTGAGGCGTGACCCGATCAGTGCAAGGAACAGCAGGAGCCCGTGGATGACGTAGACGCTGCGGCTGTGTCCGAGGCCGAATCTGCCCACGATGGTAACGGCACTCAGACTTATTGCGGTGCCAAGCAAGATCGCACCAGCGTAGTTGGCCATGTCCGCCACCGTCATGAACTTCCATCGTCCCCTGTAGATGCCCATCAGGAAGAACGCCGCGACATACGAGGGCACCACAAACGGGTAGGCGAACACGAGTGCCGCGCGGGTCTCGGGCGCCAGCGCCCACTCGAAACGAAGCACGTGAGCTGCCTGGAAGCACAGGATGACGAGCGTCAGGTCGAGGAGAACCTCCGCCGCTCGTCGTTTGTGGAATAGCTCCGCCACCAGCGGCGTCCACGAGGCGGGCTTGGCCGCGGGCTCCTTCTCCATAATCTTCAGGCGCCCGAGATGAACGCCCACAAGGATCAAGAACAGCGCGTAGAACCCGAACAGAGGCAACGATTGCTCGGGAAATCGCGCCATCAACAAAGCAAGGCCGCCGCCGAGCGTGGCCATCAGGTACAGAGTCCAGATTGCTCCCGAATCGGACAGACCGAGCCCCACGAGACGGTGCGAGGAGTGATCCTTCCCACCGACGACAGGAGGCTGGGCGCGGAGCTGCCGAGTCACGGTGACCAGGGTGGTGTCGAAGATCGGGATCGCCAGCACCGTCGCTGGCACGACCAGCGCCATCATCGGGGCCAGGCCCTCCACTCCCAGAAAGCCGTTCAGCCCGCTGGGGATGGTCAGCGCTGCCAAGACATAGCCCAAGAACAGCGCGCCGGAGTCGCCCATGAAGATGGATGCGGGGGGGCGATTGAACACCCAGAACCCGAGAGTCGCAACGATGAGCGCCAGTCCAATGAAGTAGCCAACACTCAGTGGACCGTCTCCAGCAGCCATGTAAATCAAAGACACCGTGCTACCCAGCGCGATAATCGCGACGCCGGACGCCAGCCCGTCCATGTTGTCCAACATGTTCAAGGCATTGGTGATTCCGATGAACCAGAAATACGTGAGCAACAGGTCCGCAGGAAGAAAGCCGGTAGCGCCCAGCACTCCTCCCGCCAGAATAAAAACGTTTGCGGCAAGCAACTGACAGATGAATTTCGTTGCGGGTCTGAAGTGATAGAGGTCGTCCAGCAGACCTAGCAGGAACATTCCCGTCACGCCGGCCAGGAACGCATACGGCAGCGGAATCGGTAGAGGCGCCGCTGCTGTCGGCAGCTCGTCTGCCCAGCGGAGGACGAGCATCAAGCTGGCGACGAAGAAAGGCACGAAGATGGCAACGCCACCGTGCAGAGCGGTAGGCACCCGGTGCCAACGTTCTGTGCTCGGCCGTGCCACCCATCCACGACGCAGCGCGATCGCCCGCACCGCCGCCGTCAGAATCACCGCGGCGGCGAAAACGTACAGGGCTGCCACGCCGCTAGCGAGCGGGTTCATCGGTCCACGTGCGAGCCGTCTGAAGCCGTGTCAGCTAGCCGCGTCCGCTCGTGCTCGGTGACTCGAGCCAGGATTTCGGACAGTGAGACGTTTGGGGCCCACCCGGTGAGCTCACGCATCCGGTCGGTGCTGGGCAGTCGTCGCTGCATATCTTCGAAGCCTGGGGAGTAGGCCTCCTCGTAGGGGACCTTGATGATTGACGAGGCGCTCGCGGTTACTTCGCGAATGCGCTCTGCAAGCTCGAACATCGAAATTTCCTCCTCGCCCCCGATGTTGAACACACCGCCAACCGCTCCGTCATGCTCTGCGAGCGCCAGGATCCCCCGGACTGCGTCGCTCACGTCACAGAAGACACGTTTCTGATTACCGTCGCCATAGACGGTGATCTCCTCGCCGCGCAACGCTTGTTCGACAAAGCGGGGGACGACCATGCCGTAGGCTCCAGTCTGGCGTGGTCCTACCGTGTTGAAGAGACGGAAGATTGTCAACGGTAGTCCGTACTCGGAATGGTAGGCCAGGCCGAGAAACTCGTCGATCATCTTGCTGGCGGCGTACGCCCACCGGCTCCGGCACGTCGGACCCAATAGCACGTCATCGTCCTCGCGGAACGGGATCTGTGCTCCCTTTCCGTAGACCTCCGAGGTGCTGGCTAGCAGCACCCTGCAGCCGTAGCGCAAGGCTGCCTGCAGCACGTTCTCGGTGCCGCGGACGTTCGTCTCGATCGTGTGCACTGGACTCTCGACGATGAGCTTCACGCCCACCGCGGCGGCCAGATGGACGAGCACATCGGCCTCGGATGCAAGTCTGTCGAGCACGGCCTCGTCGAAAACGTCGGCCCGCGCGAAGCGGAAACCCGGCTTCTCCAGTAGGTGCTCGAGGTTGTCGATGCGACCGGTGCTGAGGTTGTCGAGACCCAGAACCTGCTCGCCTTGCCCGAGCAACGCTTCTACCAGGTGCGAGCCGATGAATCCGGCAGCGCCGGTTACCAGCCAGGTACGCGGTCGCTGCCCCCCACGTGAGTCTGCCACCAACGAGTCTCCCTACGGGCTTCAACCGCCTTGTGAGGTTCGAATCGAGGTCTTCGTATCGTCTTCGCCGCCCATAGTCTACCGGACAGACTCAGTCGAGCGGCTGCCGAAGTGGTGAAACGCTACCGAGCGCTTGCCGGGCGGGCTTTCGCCGGCCTGATCGGCGATCGCTCGTCGATGTACACTGGCGCGCCAAACCGCATGTACATGTGAGGGTCATTTTGGAGAATCGCCCGGTGACTGCCGTGCCGTTCGCCGAGGTCGTCCGCGATCGCGTCGACGAGCTTCGCGACAGCGCTGCATTCCAGAACTACGAGCAGGTTCGCGACCACGTCCTGCGAATGAAGGACTTCGAGGCACAGCGCTCGGGAGCCACGGTCGAGCCTAGCGCCTACTGGCGCGAGGAGCTCGAGAACTTCGAGTACATGCTGGATGCCCACCCGCTCATCATCGACAAGCTCCGCCACCACTCCTATCACGTCACCGGTTTGCGGGTGTACGACTATCGGTCGAACAAGGATGCGGCGCGTGAGCTCTGTGCCCAGAAGCTCGAGAAGCTGATCGAGCTCGGTGGCCGCGATCTTCTGGTTCCGGAACCGCCTGACATGGGTGGATTCGGTTTCGATATCGATGGGCAGCTCTACAACGTCGACACGCTGAAGTTCTACGAGGTGTTGATCGCGATGCAGCGCGGCGGTGTTCTGGGCGCGCTGCGTAAACCGGCGGATCGCAAGCTGGTGTGGGAGATCGGCCCCGGCTGGGGCGGCTTCCCCTACCAGTTCAAGACCGTCTGCCCCGACGTCACGTATGTGATCATGGACTTCCCGGAGCTCTTCCTGTTCTCGGGCACCTACTTGAAGACGCTGTTCCCGGAGGCGCGGGTGGAGTTCTTCGATCACGGCTCATTGGACGAGCTGCTGTCGCAGTGGCGCGACATCGACTTCCTGTTCCTTTCGAACACCTTTCTCGACGAGTTCGCGCCCGAGCGACTCGACCTGGCGATCAACATGGTCTCCTTTCAGGAGATGACGTCTGACCAGGTTCGGGGCTATACCGAGAAGGCCTACGAGCTCCAGAGTCCGTATCTCTACAGCCTCAATCGCGACCGCTCGCCATACAATCCCGAGCTGTCGAACGTCAGCGAGATCATCGCAGAACGCTTCTGGCCCCACGAGATCCCGGTCTTGCCGGTCAGCTACACGAAGATGCTCAACAAGATACCCAAGGCAAAGGACCTCAAGGCACGCCTGAAGAAGAAGGTGGCCAAGCCCGGCACCGACTACAAGCACATCGTCGGCAGGCACCGTATGAAGTTGTACGATGAGGACGACACGGCACCGCAATGAGCTCACCGCTGGTTGCTGTCGGTATCCCGCTCTACAACCATTCGGACTGGCTCGCGGAAACTCTCGAGTCGCTGCTGACCCAGACTTTCTCCGACTGCTGCTTCGTGGCGGTGGATGACTGCTCCACCGACGATACCCGACAGGTCGTCGAGACCTATGCGGCAATCGACGACCGCCTCAGCTACGAGTGCAATTCCGTGCGCTTGGGGATGATCGGCAACTGGCGCCGGTGCTTCGAGGTGGCGCGCGACCGCTATCCCGAAGCACGGTACTTTGCCTGGGCAAGCGATCACGACCTTTGGCACCCGCGATCGTTGGCGGCGCTGGTCGACCAGCTGCAAGAACACCCTGAAGCGGTCTTAGCGTACTCGTCGCACCTGAAGATCTCCGCGAACGGCGAGCCCCGCGGGCAGGGCGGATGGCGGTTCGACACAGCGGGGATTACCGGCCGGAACAAGAGGTTCGTCGAAACAACGTGGCGAATGTCGGCCGGCAACATGATTTACGGCTTGTTTCGGTTCGACGCGCTGATCAAAGCTGGGGTCTTCCGTCGGATCCTGTTGCCGGACCGTTTCCTGATCGCCGAGATCTCGTTGCAGGGCGAGTTCCGGCAGGTTCCCGAGCTCCTCTGGTACCGGCGACACGAAGGAGTCTTTAGCCTCGAGCGGCAGCGTCGTTCCCTGTTCGGACCGAGGCGCCCCTGGTGGAGTCGCATTCCCTGGTGGATAAGCCAGCCGAACGTTCTCGGATGGAATCTGGCCATTCGCGGAACTGGACGGCCCGACGTCGGTCGGCTGGCCGGTCTGTTCTACTGCATCGAGTACTTCGTCGTATCGACCGCTTTGCATTTCATGCGCGGTATTCGACGCTTGCAGAAGCGCCATTTGCCTCGCTATATCGAGAGGATCAAGGAGATCGTCTCGCGCCGACCCCGCGCCGCCGCAACGGGCCGTTGAGCCGGGCTGTATTGAGCGATAGGGTCGACGCCGAGCGCACGAGCCGGCGACACCTCTCGATCGTGCACAAGCGCATGCTCATCCGCGCCGGCAAGGGATCGAAGCTCGTCCTCCACGGCGTCATCACACGAGGAGATCTCCGGGTTCAGCTGACCGAACCCGACGGAGCTTTGATCCCCGGCCTCACGTTCGACGACTGCGTTCCCGTCAGCGCCGAAGGCCCCACGATCGAGGTGGAGTGGCTAGCCGCCGCCGGCAAGACCGAGAGCCAGGCGGGGCTAGTTGACTTGTCGCGGCTCAATGGCCGGACCGTGCGCGTCGAGATCTCGGCCGACCAGCCCGATCCCCATTGCCGCGGCGCCACGGTGATCAGCGGCGAGCCGCGGGCGTTGCGGGTCGGTGGGGGCCCGCACCTGTTCGTTGATGATCGATTCGTGGCCGAGTCCGAGAACCTCGCTCGCACGACAACTCGGCCGACGCGACGCGACGCGCCCCTCATCGATGGCCGCCCGGACCCTTGTGATCGCGTCGCTCCGGGCGCCATCATGCGCGATCCTTCGACGGGCCTGTTCCGCATGTGGAATTGGAAGGCCGGCAACAACGTTCGCTCAGAGCTCGTTCACCGGATCTCCGACAGTCCGTGCAGTTGGCCGCAAGCGGGCGAAACCGTGCTCAGCTTCGACGGGTTCGGCTCCAAGCTCATCGATACCGCTCCCTACTGCGATGACGAGCTGCGCCGCTTCCGGTTCGCGTACTTCAACTATGAAGCGCCGATGGGTACCTGTGTCGCCTTCTCTGCCGACGGAATCGACTGGCAGCCCTACGAGGGCAACCCCGTGCTCCCCTTCTATCCGATCGGGAATCCCCGCTGGGCCGATGGGGTGGGTGATATCACCGACCCCTTCTGGGATCCGATCAACCGCCGCTACGCGGCGTTCGTGAAGATGCCGTCGGCGTCTGACCGCGAGTTCGGCCTGCAGTCTCGCTCAATACGCGATGGACTCGGGATTCGGCTCACGGCTCTCACCACGAGCAGCGACTTCGTTCACTGGACACAACCTCGACGCGTGTTTGTCCCCGACGAGCACGATGAGGGCGTCACCGAGTTCTACGGTGCCGAGGTCCTGTCGAGGGGCGATACCCTGATCGCGTTCGTGCGGATCTTGCGCGACGACCTGGCCGCCGACCGCGGTGGCCCGGTCGGGGGCATCGGCTATACTACGATCGCCACGAGCCACGACGGCAAGAGCTGGCAGCGGCACCGCGACGTGTTCCTCGACCCCTGCCCGTTGGCCGGGAGCTTCGATCATGCGTTTGCCTGGGTCTACGCGACGCTCGAATGGCAGGACCTCGTGTACCTCTACTACGCCGCTTACGACGAAGGCCACAAGACGGGGCACCGCAGCATCGGCTTGGCCACGCTCCAGCGCGACCGCTACGTTGCCCTCGCAGCAAGCGGTTCGAGCGCCGGGCGCCTTCTGTCCCCGTTGCTTGTCCACACCCGTAAGCAGGTTGACGGGCTCTGGCTGAACGCCGACGCCCGGGGCGGTGAGTTGCGCGTCCAGGTACTCGGCGCCGACGACCGAGTGGTCGAAGGACTCTCGTTCAACGATTGCAGGGCGATCTCCGGCGATTCGCTATCGCATAGGGTCGAGTTCGCCGGAGAGATCAACCGCCTGTGCGGGCAGCCGTTCCGGCTCGAGCTATCGGTACTAAACGCCGCCGTCTACGCGTTCTCATTCGCACTGGACGCGAGCTGATCGTGGAAGCTGGCGCTGGACGGTGATCCGGACGACTATGCTTCGGAGCCTGAGGAGCCCCTCGCTGCGGTAGGACGAAAGGGACGACTGATGATGTGCCAAGCTGGCCCGGGAGCCCCACGGCAATGACGCGATGCCTGGTTTGTGAATCTCCGGCCGAGCCGTTCATGGATTTCGGCAGGATGCCGATCTCGAACCGTTTTCTGAGAGCCGACGAGTTCGACGACGAGTTCTTCTACGATCTCTCCGTGGTCTTTTGCCCGAGCTGCTACATGGTGCAGCTCGGCGACCGGGTCGCGCCCGAGATGATGTTCAACGAGGACTATGCTTACTTCTCGTCGATCTCGACCGCCATGGCACAGCACTTCGAAGCGTTGGCTGAAGAGATTTCCGCAACGGTCGCGGACAAGCCTTCTCCGCTCGTTGTCGAGCTCGGATGCAACGACGGCATCATGCTGCAGCACATCGCCCGGCGCGAGATCCGCCATGTGGGGATCGAGCCGTCGGCCAACGTCGCGGCCGCTGCCAGGAAGAAAGGAATCACCGTCTCAGAGAAGTTCTTCGGCCTTGATTCGGCCAGGGAGATCGAGCGGAGCCTCGGCCAAGCGGACGTGATCTGCGGCGCCAACGTGATGTGTCACATCGAGGAGATCAACTCCGTAATGGCGGGAGTTGCCGCGCTCCTGCGAGATGACGGGCTGCTGTTCTTCGAGGATCCATACTTGCTCGACATCATCAGGCAGACATCCTTCGATCA
>DASCOT010000098.1:0-12745 GCA_036012155.1 Acidobacteriota bacterium | reverse complement strand
TGCCTCCTTCGGTGCCGCCGGCGAGGTTGGTCGGCCGCCCCCAGGGACTGTCCGGCTCGCGAATGATCGCATCATGCGACTGGGAGCCAGGTTGGGCGGCGCACCAGATTGCCGGTCCGATCTCCACGGCCTTCTGTGCCTGGATCGATAGGAGTGCCTGGCCGAGCCGAGCCTCTAGCCGGCGGTCCCACTGGATGTGGCTTCCGAGGCCGGGCGGCAAACCCGTTCCAATGACCTCGAACGCGCCGCCGAGTGTCTCCAGCTCATCGTGGGCGCGATCGATCGCCGCGATCATCGCGGCTTCGACCTCCGGGTCGGCGCATCGCACCGGCGAGGCGTCGGCGCGCTCTCGCACAGCGGCTACCGGCGTCGGGTCGGCGCCGAGCTCGAATGCGGCATCGCCGATCCGTGTTACGTGGCTCGCAACCTCTATACCCAGGTGAGACAGGAATTGCTTGCACAGGGAGCCGGCGGCGACGCGGACCGCGGTCTCGCGGGCGCTAGCGCGCTCGAGCACATCGCGCAGATCATCGCGGTCGTACTTGAGTCCGCCGGCCAGGTCGGCATGCCCCGGCCGTGGCCGAGTGATGCGACGGATATCCACTGCAGACGGCCGGTTGCCGCTCTCGGCCACGGCGGGAGATCCGCTAGTGGCGTCGGCCTCGTCCGGCGAAGTTCCAGCCTCCACAGGCGCATCCGCCCCCATGACCTCCTGCCAATTGACCCAGTCGCGATTCTCGATCAGCCAGGCGATCGGGCTGCCGAGGGTCTCGCCAAGCCGCACGCCACCGACAATGCGCGCGGCGTCGGCCTCGATCTTCATCCGCTTGCCGCGGCCGTGACCACCCATACGGCGGCGCAGGTCGGCGTTGATAGCCTCTCTGTCGATGGGAATCCCGGCGGGGAGGCCTTCCAGCAGGCCGACCAGCATCGGTCCGTGAGACTCTCCAGCGCTCAGGAAGCGCAGGCAGCGAAGCGACACAATTAGCCCCTCGGTTCGTGGGTGAGCTCGTCCTTTCGTAAACGAGTTTATGCCGTGGAGCATCCTTGCGGCGTCCCGGCGCCTTCCTCGGGCGCTTGCCTGTACCGACAAGAACGCCTGCGCCTGAGATACTGGGCACACGTTTGCAGCCTTTTCCCTCCGCGCCATCCTCATCCACCTGTAACTCACGTCCGTCATCATGATCAAGGTTCTGGACACGGCCACGATGCAAGCGTGTGATCGCGCGGCGATCGACGAACACGGCGTTGCGGGTGGACTGTTGATGGAAAACGCCGGACAGCAGGTGGTGGAGGCGCTGACGAGCCGTTTCGGTGATCAGCCGCCCGCAAGCATGGCGGTCATGTGCGGCCGCGGTAACAACGGCGGCGACGGGTTCGTCGTGGCTCGCCAGCTGCAGAGCCTGGGCAGTCAGGTGGTGGTGTATCTGTTCGCCGAGGCGTCGGCGCTGCGTGACGACGCCGCAACCAACCACCATCGTGCGGTAACCGCCGGCGTGCCGGTGCTCGAAGTACACGACGAAGCGGCCTGGGCGCGTCTGGAGGACAACCTGACGGGACTCGATTGCATCGTCGATGCGATGCTGGGCACCGGGCTCCGCAGCGCGCCGCGGGGAGCTATTGCGGCGGCGATCGAGAGCGTCAACGCATCGGATGTTCCCGTTGTTGCGGTTGATCTTCCCAGCGGCCTATCGGGCGACTCGGGATCGATTGCGGGCGCCGTAGTGGAGGCGAGCTTGACGGTCGCTTTGGCTGCACCGAAGGTCTGCCACCTGTTGACGCCTGCAAGCGAGACGTGTGGTGAAGTGGTGGTGGTAGACATCGGCCTTCCCGACGAGGTTGTCGAGGCGGCGCCAGCCACCCTTTGGCGGCCCACGTCGGAGGACTGCGCAGCAGGACTGCCGCTGCGTTGGTCCGAGAGCCACAAGGGCGATTACGGCCGAGTGCTCGTCATCGGCGGGGCTCCGGGCACCGCCGGCGCGGCGGTGTTGTCGGCTCGTGGCGCGCTGCGTGGCGGGGGAGGCCTGGTGCATGTGCTGTGTCCGGAGACCACCTATCTGCCGATCGCCGGTCAGCTCACGGAGGCGCTCGTGCACACTGTGCCGGCCGGCGAATCGGGCGGCCTCGGAAGTGACGCCGGGCAGGCGGCGCGCCAACGTATCGCTGCCGTGGACGCCGTGGCGATCGGCCCCGGTATCGGCACGGCTGGCGAGACGGTCGGGTTGGTTCGAGAGCTGGCGATGGAGTGCGTCTGTCCCATGGTCATCGACGCCGACGGCCTAAACGCTCTCGTCGGCGCCCTCGAGCAGCTGAAGGACGCCGCGGGGCCGCGCGTCCTCACTCCTCATCCGGGCGAGGCTGCACGCCTCCTCGGCGGCGATGTTGCCACAGTGCAGTCTGACCGCATCAGCGCTGCACGTCAGCTTGCCGAGATGTCGGGGGCGGCGGTGCTGTTGAAGGGGCATTGCTCTCTCACCGTTGAGCCGGGGCGAGCGCCGATCGTCAATCTGAGCGGCAATCCCGCAATGGCCACCGGCGGAACTGGCGATGTGCTGACCGGCCTCATCGCTGCTCTCATCGCCCAGGGGTTGC
The DNA here is from genome assembly GCA_036012155.1 of Acidobacteriota bacterium. Taxonomy (GTDB): domain Bacteria; phylum Acidobacteriota; class UBA890; order UBA890; family WLXD01; genus DASCOT01. Next base: position 10,153 of record DASCOT010000098.1, on the reverse strand, counting down.
GTCCTGGGCGCGCGGCCTGGACGGGCGCCTGGCTACACGGGGTGGCGGGCGATCTGGCGGCGCAGCGTCTGGGACAGATTGGCTGCCTGGCGTCGGATCTTGTTGACGAGATTCCGTGTGCTTTCCGCCGGGTAGTCGAGGGAGCTGAGCTTTGAGCCGCACCCGTGATTACATTACCCATAGCGCCGAGGAGACCGAACATGTCGGGGCTGGCCTCGGCCGTCGATTGCGTGGCGGCGAGGTGATCCTGCTCTTCGGGCCGCTCGGAGCGGGTAAGACGCAGCTGGTGCGCGGCATCGCAGCTGGGCTGGGTCTCGACCCAGGGCAAGTGTCGAGTCCCTCGTACGCACTCATCAACGAATACCCCGGCCGGCGCACCCTCTACCATGTTGATCTCTATCGCCTGAGTGCCGCGGACCTCCCAGACCTGGGCCTTGAAGATCTCTATGGCCGTGGGTGTGTCGTGGTGATCGAGTGGGCCGAGCGACTCGAGGAGGCCGGGTGGGATCTGGGTACCTCGATCATCGTCGAGGTCGACCATCACCCAGACCGCTCTGACGCCCGCATCATCGGTGTCGACGAGGCGGTCTCCGGATCCTAGCGCTCTAGAGCGTCAGTCGCTGTCCGGTCTCGGCGACATGGAAGCCCGGTGGCAGATCGCGGCGCAGCGGGCTCTCGGCATCCCATAGCGGGTTGGTGTGGTTCAAATGGATGAACCGGATCTCAGGAAGGTCCGGCATGCCACGCAGTCGCTCCAACGTTTGCGATACCGGTGGGTGCGGGACGTTGGCCTGCGCACGATGCCCGAGCTCATCGCGGGACCAGAACGACCCGTCAATGAGCGCCACGTCGCTGGCACCCAGCAGCTCGTCGAACGGTGTGTTCCATCCGTCCCAAACGTCGGCGTCAGGGACATACATCAAGGTTCTCTCGGGCCCGTGCACCCGATAGCCCAGCGTGTCGGTGTACTCGGCGCGGTGCACCACTTCGAACGGTGTCACGGCCAGCGATGGCGAGATCTGTACGCGGCGTCCCGGGCTGAGCGGTCGCAGGTCGATGAAGGAACCGTCAACCAGGGTGTCCCACGGGGCGTTGGCACTGAGAAAGTCGCACATACGCCGGCTGGCGAACACCGGTAGCTGGCGTGTCGCTGCGCCTTCCTTCCCGAGGTGAACGAGGCCTGTGTAGTGGCCAATGTGAGCGTGGGTCAGGAAGATTCCGTGGAGTAGGTCATGCAGGGGTGCCGTGCCGCCGCCGAGGCCCGCTGGCGCCTCACCGGTTGGCGTCAACAATGCCCCGACCTGGGTCACGATGTCCGGCGTGGCATCCAGCACGAAGCTCTGTCGCGTGGCATGGTCGATCAGCCCCACACAGGCCACGAGTGGCGGGACACGTTGCCCGGTTCGTACGGCAGTGCAGTTGTCCGAGAAGCAATTGATCTGCGGTACGCCGGCGTCCTGCGCCGTGCCGAGCACGACCGCCTCGGCCGAGTTGGCGACGTCCTGATGACCTCGGACCGCCGGGGCAGCATTCGGCTGCCCCTCGGCATACCGATCCCCTGACCGCCAACCGTAGGCGGCAGCAAGGGCTGTGAGCAGATGTCGGCGGTTCACTTCACCCTGTAGTTCGGGGCTTCCTTGGTGATCTGCACGTCGTGCACGTGTGCTTCACGAAGCCCGGCGGCGGTAATGCGAAGGAACCGTGCCCGCTCGTGCATGTCGGCGATCGTCGGGCAGCCCGTATAGCCCATGCCCGCCCGCAGGCCGCCCATGAGCTGATGGATCGTGTTGGTTACCGAGCCCTTGAAGGGGACCCGGCCCTCGATGCCTTCCGGGACCAGCTTGGCTTCTTCGACGTCGGGCTGGAAGTAGCGATCACGGCTGCCGGCATGCATCGCACCCACGGATCCCATACCGCGGTACGCCTTGAAGGCGCGACCCTGATACAGCTCGATCTCTCCTGGCGACTCCTCTGTCCCAGCGAGAACCGAACCGACCATGATCGCGTCGGCGCCGGCCGCGATCGCCTTGGCGATGTCGCCAGAGAACTTGACACCGCCGTCTGCGATGACCGCCACACCGGTGCCGCGGGCGGCCTTGGCGCACTCGGTAATGGCGGTGATCTGCGGCACGCCCGCACCGGCTACCACCCGGGTGGTACAGATGGCCGAAGGGCCCATACCCACCTTGACCGCGTCGGCGCCGGCCGCGATGAGGTCGCGTGTGGCTTCTGCTGTTGCGATGTTGCCAACCACACAGGTAGCGTCGGGATGTTGTTTCTTGATCCGCTGGAGCGTATCGATCACGCTGTCGGTATGGCCATGAGCGGTGTCGATAACGATGACATCGGCATCTGCCTCGAGGAGCACCGCGGCGCGCGAGACGGCATCGTCACCCACACCCACGCCGGCGCCGACGCGCAGCCTCCCGGACCCGTCCTTGCAGGCGCTCGGGTAGTCCTTCCTCTTCTGAATATCCTTGACGGTGATCAGCCCCTTGAGCAGGTCGCCGTCATCGGTCACCAGCAGCTTCTCGATGCGGTGCTCGTGTAGCACCTTTACCGCTTCATCGAGCGTCGTTCCGGGGCGCACCGTCACCAAGTTGTCCTTGGTCATGAGATCTTCGATCGGCCGCTGATGATCGGTCTCGAATCGTACGTCGCGATTCGTCAAGATGCCGACCACACGTCCCGCCTCATCGGTTACCGGCACGCCCGAGATCTTGTACTTCGACATTAGATCGAGCGCGTCGCGGATGGGCGCCTCCGGGCCGATAGTGATGGGGTCGACGATCATGCCACTCTCGGACCGCTTTACCTTGTCAACCTCGTCCGCCTGTTGGTTGGCCGTCAGGTTGCGGTGGATCACCCCGATGCCGCCGTGCTGTGCCATGGCGATGGCCATGGGAGCTTCGGTGACGGTATCCATCGCCGCGGACATCAGCGGGATACCGAGCTCGATATTCCGCGTCAGCCGCGTGCCGATGTCCGCTTCGGACGGCATAAAGCTCGAGCGCGCGGGGATGAGCTGAACGTCATCGAAAGTAAGCGCGAGGAGGATGTCGTGTTGGTTCATCCGGAGCCCTTGTCTTGGCCGTGATCCTGCCGGTTACAGACTACTAGTAGCCGTGGCACTTCTTGTACTTCTTGCCGCTGCCGCATGGGCAGGGGTCGTTTCTGCCGACCTTGTCGTTCTGCTTGACGACGGTGGCCACTTCGGGCGTTCGACCGCGAGTGGCGGCCGCCGCCACTCGCTCTGCCTGGGCCGCCGCCTCCCGCCGTTGGGCCAGCTGCGCCTGTTGCTCCTCGCGCGTCATCGGCTCCATACGGTATGCGTACCGAACAACCTCTGCCTGAATACGGTCGTTCATCTCCTGGAACATGTCGAACGACTCGCGCTTGTATTCCACCAGGGGGTTGCGCTGGCCGTAGCCGCGCAGGCCGATGCCTTCCTTGAGTCGGTCGAGGGCGAAAAGATGATCCTTCCATTTGGCGTCCAGCACCTGGAGGCAGATCCACTTCTCGAACTCCGGAAGCAGCTCTCCCAGCCGCTCGGCTTTTTCGACGTATCGATGCTTGACCAGCGCTTCGAGGTTGGCCTGGGCGTCGGCCGGGGTGTCGTTGTCCAGGTCGAGGGGCACCTCGTCGGGGTCTGCACCGAAGAAGTCGGCCATGTGGCTCTGAAGCTCTTTGACCGGCCAATCGAGGGGATCTTGCTCAGCCGAACAATGCCCGTCCACGAGCCATTCGAGTATCTCCTGCGCCGAATCGCGCACGAACTTGCCTGGCACTTCGGGATCCGACAGGAAGCCGCGCCGTTGCGAATAGATGGCCTGGCGTTGCTTTTCCATGACGTCGTCGTACTCGAGCAAGTGCTTGCGAATCTCGAAGTTGCGCCCTTCCACCTGCTTCTGCGCGCGGCCGATCGCCCGTGTCACCATCCGATCTTCGATCGGCACCCCCTCTTCCATGCCGAGCCGTTTCATGAGCCCTTGGAGCTTGTCCATGCCGAAGACGCGCAGGAGATCGTCTTCCAACGACAGAAAGAACTGCGATGAGCCCTGGTCGCCCTGTCGGCCGGTGCGACCACGCAGCTGATTATCGATACGGCGGGCCTCGTGACGCTCGGTGCCCAGAACATGCAGGCCGCCGAGATCAGCCACCCCCTCACCGAGCACGATGTCGGTACCACGCCCGGCCATGTTGGTGGCGATCGTAACGGCGCTACCTTGACCCGCCTTGGCAACGATCTCGGCTTCGCGCTCGTGCTGCTTCGCGTTGAGCACGACGTGGTCGATGCGCCGCTTCTTGAGCAGCCTGGACAGGTGCTCGGAGCTCTCGATGGATGCCGTTCCGACCAGCACCGGGCGGCCCGACTCGTTGAGCACCTCGATCTCCTCTACTACCGCGGTCCATTTCTCACCGACCGTGCGAAAGATGACGTCCGAGTATTCGGTGCGGCGCAGTGGCTGGTTGGTCGGGATCTCGGCGACCTCGAGCGCGTAGATCTTGCCGAACTCCGGCGCCTCGGTCATTGCCGTGCCGGTCATGCCGGCGAGCTTTCCGTACATGCGGAAGTAGTTCTGGAAGGTAACCGTCGCCAGTGTTTGGTTCTCGCGCTCGATCTGTACTCCTTCCTTGGCCTCGACTGCCTGGTGCAGGCCGTCGCTCCAGCGGCGTCCGGCCATCATGCGACCGGTGAACTCATCGACGATAACTACCTGGTTGTCCTTTACCAGGTAGTTATCGTCACGCTTGTAGAGAACATGGGCGCGCAGTCCCTGCTGCACATGGTGTACCAGCGGCATGTTGTTGACATCGTAGAGATTGTCGATCTTCAGCAAGCGCTCGACGTGGTGCACGCCTTCCTCGGTGAGCGCCGCGCTGCGCTGTTTCTCGTCGACCTCGTAGTCGGTCTCGGCCCGCAAGCTCGGGATGATGCGGTCGATCTTGTAGTAGAGCTCGGTGGACTGCTCAGCGGGTCCGGAGATGATCAGCGGAGTCCGCGCTTCATCGATGAGAATCGAGTCGACCTCGTCGACGATGGCGTAGTGGTGCACCGGCTGGACGCGATCTTCGAGACGGAACTTCATGTTGTCGCGTAGGTAGTCGAAGCCGAACTCGTTGTTGGTGCCGTAGGTGATGTCGCTGCCGTACGCTGCTTGGCGCTCGGCATCGCCCATATCGTTCTGGATCGTGCCGACGGTCAGTCCGAGGAAATCGTAGATTGGGCTCATCCAGTCGCGGTCGCGGCGTGCCAGGTAGTCGTTCACCGTGACCACGTGCACGCCGTTGCCTTCCAAGGCATTCAGATATGCCGGCAGTGTGGCGACCAACGTCTTGCCCTCGCCGGTCGTCATCTCGGCGATCATGCCGCGGTGCAACACGACACCACCGATCAGCTGCACGTCATAGTGGCGCATCTCAGTGGTGCGGCGCGAAGCCTCTCGTACCGCGGCAAACGCCTCTGAGAGCAGTTCGTCGAGCTCTTCGCCGTCGGCCAGGCGAGCCTTGAACAAGTCTGTCCTGGCGCGCAGGTCTCCGTCTGAGAGCGATTGGTACTCGGGCTCCAGAGCGTTGATCGGCTCGACGTAGCGCTGGTGGATGCGCTTCAGCTCGCGCTCGTTGTGAGTCCCGATGAACTTGGTAAGGATACTGTTCAGCATCGCGGGCAGCGGCAGCGGAAGGGGCGCGGAGCGGCTCTCGGAGGCGGGCGGTGCCGAGCCGTGCGCCGATGCAGGTCATCGTAGCAGGCGGATGCTGGGCGGTAAAACGAGCTCAGCGGTTGTTCGTGTGCACCGCTTCGGTCAGCAGCGGGTAGAACTGCACGAACACGTTGTCGATCTGACCGTGCTCGGCATGGCACGTGGCGCAGGCCGGGGTGCGTACACGGCGGGCGACTCCCGAGCTATCGACGTCGAAGTACGCCCAGCCGCCGAAGCGTTGGGTGTCCTTTATGGAGGCGTGGACACCCTGAAGGTGTCCTGCAAACCAGCCGCCGCGGGCGATCGAGACACCGGTCGTTGGCGCGCGCATCTCGAGGGCGAAGTCGGTGCCTTCCTGGAACTGCCCGGTCTGGCGGAAGTGCTCGTATGCCTCGGGCTCGAGGTAGACGTGAGTAAAGGGCCCGGGGCGTGCTCGGTCACTGGGGTCCCCGTGGCGGCGCGTCTCCGAGGGTTCGCCATAGGCGAGGCCCGTCGCCGATCCGACGAAGATCCACTGGCGGTACGAGTCGGGAAAGATCAGGCTGCCGTCGGCCCTCGGGTTGGCGCGGAGGAGCGCTGCGTCGAGTGTCGTCTGACCAGTCGATGGGGCCGGAGCCGCCTGCAACCAGGCAGCTCCGGCGCGCGTGCCGATCTCCAGCCCGGCGACGCCGGGATCACGATGGCGACCAGCGCTGCAGTGGAGAGGGCAACCAGAACGATCGCGAAAGTCAGCGGGTCGCTGGGTTGAATCTCGAACAGTAGCTCCCTGAGAACGCGTCCGAAGGCGAACGCGCCGGCGATGCCGAATGCCAATCCGACGACCACCTGCACCATGCCCTGGCGGATGACCATCGTCAGGATGCTCTGCCGCTGGGCCCCGAGCGCCATCCGAAGCCCCATCTCGCGGGTTCGCTGCGTGATCGAAAAGGCCATGACGCCAGCGATGCCCGTGCCCGTGACGATCAGAGCCAGGACGCCGAAGATGCCCAGCAGCGAGGCCGTCAGTCGCGGTGACGCTACGGCGTCGGCACGTAGCACTGCCATGGGCTGTAAGTCGCTGATCGGATTGGCGCCCAGCGCGTACGCGGCGTCTTTGACACCCTGGGCGGCGCCGACCGGGTCGCCGACCGTGCGGAGCATTAGCCAGGTAGGCATGCCGGCCTGCCCGAAGGGTCGGTAGAACTCGGAGGTAACCGGTGTTTCCGGACCGTAGATCCTCGTATCGCCGGCGACTCCGACTATCGTGGTCCAGGTCTCGCCGTCATCGAACGAGACGCGGGCGCCGATGGGATCTTCGTCGGCCCAGTACTGCCGAGCGAGCGTCTGGTTGATGACCGCGACGGGGGCCGCGGTGGGTTCGTCACGGCTGTCGAAAAGACGCCCACTGAGCAACGGAATCCCCAAGACTTCGAAGTACTCGGGAGTGACGACATTGCGGTCTAGCTGGGGTCGCGTCTGGGTCTCCTCGATGGCCCGGCCCTGGATGATGAAGTCCGAGAGATTCGGATTCGTTTGCCGGTACGGGGGTTTCTGCGTCAACGCCGCAGTTCGCACGAGGGGGGTGTCTCCGACCGCGATTACCAGCGCTTTCAGGTAGTCGTGCATCTCGGCCATGTCGTTGAACGCCGTAAAGTCCAGCGAGACTCGCGCCGTCAACACTTGCTCGGTGTCAAAGCCCGGGTCGATGGCTTGCAACCGCGTGAGGCTGCGCAGAGTCAGACCGGCACCGATCAGCAGAATGAATGACAAGGCCACCTGCGCGACGATCAACGCGCGGCGCAGCCGCAACCCTCCGGCTGCTGTCGAGCGGGCTCCCTCCTTGATGGCGCCGCCGAGGTCGCGCGTGCCTGGCAGTGCGGGGAAGGTGCCAAAAAACCAGGCCGGTGGCGAACGAGATCAGGAGAGTAAACGCCAGTACCCAGCCGTCGATCGCGACGGTCGCAGCACGAGGCGTGTAACGGCCGGCGAACTCGGCCAGCATGTCGAGCCCGACGTAGGCGAACACCAACCCGAGGCCGCCGCCGATCATCGCCAGCACGGTGCTCTCGGTCAACAGCTGCCGGATCAGCCGACCGCGGCTGGCGCCGAGGGCGGCACGCACGGCGACCTCTTGCTCGCGGCGCATGACTCGCGCCAGGCTGAGGTTGGTGACGTTGGCGCAGGCGATCAGCAGTACCAGCCCGGCGGTGGCCAGCAGCATGAGGAGAATCGGCCGGGCGTTCCGGGTCAGCTCTTGCTTGAGGTCTACGACCCCCGCCGTGAGGTTCATTTCGGCGGGGTAGTCGTCGGGGAAATCCGCCTCGAAGCGCGACGCGACGCTGGCGATCTCGGCGTCCGCTCGGTCGACCGTCGTCCCGTCTTGCAACCGTCCGAACACGAACAGATTGCGGAACGCATTGCGATTGCCAGCCATGTTGCGTTCGGCGTTGGCCCGGAACGGGCAGGCAGAGGTCGGCATGTAGACGTCGACCTCGTTGGGGAATTGAGGAATCGGTGGGAGCACACCGACGACCGTGTGCGGACGGGTGTTGATCTCGAACGCCTGCCCGACGATGTCAGGGTTGGCACCGTGAGCGGTCTGCCAGTAGTCGTGGCTCAGAACGAGCACCGCCTCCGAGTCGAGGTCGTCCTCGCCCGCCACGAAGGTTCGACCCATCAACGGGGCAACGCCGAGTGTGTCGAAGAAGTTGTCGGATACGACCCCTGTCTGGATCCGCTGGGGCTCGTCGTTGCCCAGCAGGATGAAGAACATGGTGTGGTACTCGACCAGCTCATCGAAGCTGCTGGCCTGCTCGCGGTAGTCGTAGAGCTCGGGTATCGAGGCCTGAGCGTTGGCGATGCGAACCCCTGGAGCCGCCTGCTTGAGCAACACCAGGCGCTCGCCGTGCTGGTAGGGCAGCGGCCGCAGCAGCACGCCGTAAATGATGCTGAAGATCGCCGTATTGGCGCCGATTCCCAGCGCCAGCGTTAGCACCGCGGTAGCGGCGAAGCCCCAATTCTTGCTCAGCGCCCTAAGCGCGTAACGGATGTCCTGTATCAACATGTCGAGGTGATTCCCCTTGCGCTCATCGCGGCACTCCTCCACGAAGCGCTGCGTGGCGCCGAAGTTCATGCGGGCCTTGCGCTCGGCTTCTTCGCTGGTCAGGCCCTGGCGGCGGTACTCGTGGGCTTCCATCTCGAGGTGGAAGATCACCTCGTCATCGATCTCTCGATCGGCGGCCGGGCGGCCGTCACCGCGCAACCTGCTCAGCAAGCTTTTCCAACCTGTCCCGGCCATCCGTCGCCTCCTACACCGTTTGTAGGATCGTGCTCACCGCGTCCGATAACCGTTCCCAGTTGCGCGCTTCATCGGCAAGTTGCTTTCGTCCCTTGGCGGTAAGGCGGTAGTACTTGGCGCGGCGGTTGTTTTCCGAGGTGCCCCATTCGGCACCAATGTACCCCTGGCGCTGTAGTCGATGAAGTGCCGGATAGAGTGATCCTTGGTTGACCTGTAGAACGTCCTTCGACATTTGCCGAATACGCTGCGAGATACCCCAGCCGTGCTGTGGCGCGAGTTGCAGGGTCTTGAGAATGAGCATGTCGAGGGTGCCCTGGAGGAGGTCGACGTTGGCTTTGGTCATCGAAGGTTCTCGCGAAGATCTTCTATGGGGAATCAGCGGCCATCACATCCGGGGAGGCCGGCCGTGAGTAGCCGTTCCTCTAGATGCTCGACAAGAGTGGAGCACGTTCCTGTAGATTGTCAAGGGGAGTAGGGATTCAATTGTCCGACCCGCCCGTCGCGTGCCTATCTCCAACGATCCACGCTGCTGAAGCCTTGACGGTTGAAGTGCCGTTCAATATCGTCGATCACGTAGACTAAATAACCGAACAGGTTGCCAAAATGCCTACGATCGGTGAGCTTGAGACCCTCGTGTTGCTGGCTACTCTACGCTTGGGAGAGGGTGCCTACGGAGTCCTCATCCGTGACGAGATCCGCAACCGTGCGGGTAGGGCGCTGAGCCGCGGAGCCATTTACACGACCATCAAGAGGCTCGAGCGTAAGGGGTTCCTGACCTCGGAGATGGGGGAGCCGACGCCAGTTCGGGGAGGTCGTGCCAAGCGCTACTTCTCTGTTACGCGTCCTGGATTGCACGCCATTCGCTCGACTACCCGCGCCGTCGACCAAATGCGAGAAGGCCTGGATAGCGCGCTTCGGGATGGGTGAGCCGATGTTCGTCCGCCGGCTGATGCGCGCGCTCGTTCTTGCTGCCGCGCCGGCAGCTGATCGCGACATGGTGGTCGGCGATCTGGATGAGGAATGGGAGGAGCGCGTGTGACCTGCCCCAAGTGTTGAGGCCACTTCGTAACTCATAGAATCGATGCTGGCAAGAGATTGTTGGAGCCGGCGAAGCGGAGCGCAGCCGGCTTCAACAACGTCGCTTCCGGTGCAGGCGGCCGATAGCCCAACGAGC
>DASCOT010000097.1:0-8668 GCA_036012155.1 Acidobacteriota bacterium | reverse complement strand
ATCGGATCCTCGGGGCCTGGCGTCGTTCTCGCCGGCAGCGGTCGAGTCCGTTGACAGCTCCGTCTTTCCTGGGTCGGGCGCCATGCCGAGATCCTAGCTGTCTGTGGGCTTCGTTCCCCGACAGTACACCTGCAGCATCTCACCCTTGTCGCACACCACGGTCAGCATGCGCCAGTTCTCGACGAAATGGTCGGCTTGGTCGGCGCCCAGCAACGAGACCATCTCCGAGTACAGATCGGTGCGCATCTTCTCGTACTCGACATGTGCCTCACGCCGGTACCATTCCGAGCGATCGTCGACCGCAACGTCGATGAAACCGACGTCGTGCAACGCTTCCTCGTGATGCTGAGGCGTGCGCATCGCGTAGGTGAGCCCTTCTAACTCGATCCAGTACAGCATGTCTTCGCTGTATTCTCCCGGCGGCTTCATCCAGTCGTCGCAGGTAAACGTTCCGCCTGGCCGCAACACCCGGAAACACTCGGCGAAGAGCTCACGCTTGTTGTCGATCTGCGTGAATGCGCCCGAGCTCACGACGATGTCGAACGATTCGTCGGGAAACTCCAGTGGCCCAGGCTCCACCAGCACAAACTCGACGCGACCACCGAGATCCCGGGCCGCGGCCCGGCTGCGGGCACGCTCGACCAGGTCAGGCTCTATGTCGATGCCCACGACGCGCGCACCGTAGCTCTGCGCCAGGTGCATCGCCGGACCGCCGACCCCACAGCCGTAGTCGAGAACGCGTTGATCCCGTATCTCCAGATCGCCAATCAGGTTCTCGAGGTTCCCGACACAGCCCGGCGCCATGAACCCCTCACCCCAGATCATCTCGAGGAGGGCGACCATGGAGTCGTGGTACTCGTCCTCGTGTGGCATGCCGCCCTCGCTATTCGTCCGCGTACCCGCTACCGCGGAGCCTGCGTGAGCCTAGTCGCCCGATGGTATGGCGTCGAGTCAATCAGGCGCCGAGTTGACCCGAAATATGGCTCTCAGTCGGACGATCGACGCCGCCGCGCCAGCTCGGCGAGCACGTCTCCGAGCGCAACACCTGCACCGCGACAGGCCACCAGTGTGTGATAGAGAAGGTCGGCGGCTTCGCCGGCGATCTCTTCTCTGCACCCTTGGCTAATCGCCACGGCTAGTTCGACCGATTCCTCGCCGAGCTTCTTGCTGGCGACATTCGGATCAGCGAGCAGCCCCGCAGTGTAACTATTCGACGCACCCGACCGAGCTCGGTCAGCGATCACATCGTCAAGCTCGACCAACGTAGGGACGCCGCTGAAGCAGCTACGTTCCCCGGTGTGGCATGCGGGTCCCGCCGGCCGTACCCGCGCTAGCAAAGTATCGGCATCGCAGTCGGCCTGGAGACTCACGAGCTCCTGCACGTTGCCGCTCGTTGAGCCTTTGTGCCACAGCTCCTGGCGCGACCGCGAGTGAAAGTGCATCTGTCCGCTGGTCAGAGTGCGCTCAACGGCCTCACGGTCAGCATAGGCGAGCATCAGCAATGTGCCCGTCAATGCGTCTTGAACCACAACGGGTACCAGGCCGGCTCCCTTCTGGAAGTCGATCGCGTCGATCTGATCCACGGTGCGAATATGCATGGCGTTCTCCTAGCGAACCTCGATCCCCTCGATACGCATTGCGGCCTTTACCTCGTGGACGCTGACGGCACCACTGTGGAAGATGCCCGCCGCAAGGGCCGCCTCGACATCGACTTGCTTGAACACATCAACGAAGTGCTGTGGGCCACCGGCGCCACCGCTGGCGATCACCGGCACATCAACGGCGGTGCGAACGGCTCGCGTGAGCTCGAGGTCAAAGCCGGTGCGTACGCCATCATGATCGATACTGGTAATGAGGATCTCGCCGGCGCCAAGCTCGACGCATCGCGCCGCCCACTCTGTCGCATCCAGATCGGTGGCGCGGCGCCCGCCATGTGTGTACACGGTCGCAGCAACGGTGCGGCCGGCCGAAGGGCCGGGAGGATGCCCTTCATCCTCTGCCTCGGCGCGCAGGCGCTCACTGGCATCGATGCTTGCGACGACGCATTGGGCTCCGAACTTGTCCGCAGCAGCCGTAAGCAGTGGTGGGTCATGGACCGCGGCCGAGTTCACCGAGACCTTGTCGGCGCCGCTGCGCAACAGGCGCCCTACATCGTCGACGCTGCGGATCCCGCCACCCACGGTGAGGGGAATGAACAGCCGCTCGGCTGTTTGGCGCACCACGTCGTATACGGTGCTGCGCTCCTGCACCGAGGCCGATACGTCGAGGAAGATGATCTCGTCTGCCCCTTGTTGCTGGTAGCGTTCCGCCAACTGCACCGGATCGCCGACCTCGCGAAGCTCTCGAAAACGCGTCCCCTTGACGACACGGTCACCGCTTACGTCGAGACAGACGATGACGCGTTTGCGGAGCATCAGGCGCTACCCTCGACGATCACTGCGCCCTTCGTGCTGAATACCACACCCTGATCCACCAGAGCGTTGCGCAGTGCCAGGCCTAGCGCCTTGAACGCGGCCTCGACCACGTGGTGCCGATCGCTGCCGCGCAACACCCGTAGGTGCAGCGTCCAGCGAGCGTTGTCTGCGAGCGAGCGCATGAAATGCTCGTAATGACGATCGGGTAACGAACCGTCGTAGAAATGGCGTCCGCCGATGTCCACGGCCGCCTGTACGAGCGCATCATCCATGGGCACCGTCGCTTCGCCGTAGCGCCGGCAGGTATCAGGCTGTGCGGCAGCAAAAGCCAGGCCGAGCGTGATGGCGACGTCCTCCACCAGATGGTGCTCGAGGTCACCGGTGGCGGTAACCGCCAGGTCGATGGCGGCATAGCGCGACAACGTTTCGAGCATGTGGGTCAGAAAGGCTCTGTCGGTGCGTACGCCGGACCCCCGGTGCTGAGCCACGTCACCGTCGACAGTGCTGGCGTACAGACCAAGTGTCAGCTCGATGTCGGTCTCGTTCGTCTTGCGGTTTATCGTCGTCATCGCCAGTAAGCTCCACGCAGTTGTTCGACGCTAATCGCGCCGGTGTACAAGGACGTGCCGACAACGGCCTCTGCAACACCCGCCTCCTGCAGGCGGTCCAGATCGTCCATGGTGGTGATGCTGCCGGCAGCGATCAGCGGGTGGCGCGTCTTCGCCGCCAGGGTCTCGAAGAGCTCCACATCAACTCCGGACAGGGTCCCCTCGCGCCCCACGTCGGTGACCAACACCGCCGCCAGCGCAAGATCCTCGCACGCCCGCAGAAGGTCGGATGGCGACGACCGCGTATCGGACTGCCACCCATCGACAACGACGAGCCCAGCGCGGACATCGGCTGCCAGCACCACGAAGTCCGGGTGGGATGCCACGATCGCCGCGAGCCACTCGGGATCACGGACAGCTCGGGTGCCAACCACGACCCGGGTCGCACCGGCCCGGCTCCAGCGCTCCACGTCGGCACGACTGCGAACCCCACCTCCCACCTGGACCGGAACCTGGGCGATACCTAGAAGGGCCTCGAGGAGATCGCCATTGCCACCGCGCCCCAGTGCCGCATCCAGGTCGATGACGTGCAGCGCTGGCGCACCGGAGGCCATCCAGTCTTGCGCAACCTGAACTGCATCGGAAAGGCGCAGGCGCTCACGCGCCGGGTCGCCCTGCACCAGCTGTACCACCTCACTGTCGAGCAGATCGATCGCCGCGTGAACGATCATCGCAACTCCCGCACCGCATCGAGGAAATTACGCAACATGCACAAACCGGCCTCGGCACTCTTCTCAGGGTGAAACTGTGTGCCCCAGGTATTGGCGACGCGCACCACGGCCGGAAACCGGTCGCCCTCGTACTCCGTCCGAGCGATTACTCGTCCGCCTGCCGGCTCAGGAACCACGTAGCGGTTGGCGTAGTACACAACCGGGGACTCGACACCGGCGAGCAACGGGTCTTCGGCAGACGGGGCTGGGAGGCCTTCGCTGGAGACCGCGTCGCCTTCGCCGGGGACCGCGTCGCGTTCGATGCTGTTCCAGCCCATTTGCGGCGTTCGCCGAGCCCGCAGGTGGCGCACGCGCCCGGGCAGTAGCGCTATTCCCGCTCCGGGAGCCTCCTCGCTGCTTTCGTAGAGCAGCTGCATGCCAAGGCAGATACCCAAGCACGGATGGCCGCCGATCAGCCGCTCACGGATTTCCCGAGCCGACTCCCCGAGCCGCTCGGCGGCAGCACCGAACGCGCCTACCCCGGGCAACACCAGGGCTGACTCCCGTAAGGCTGCAGACGCATCTGTATATACGGTTACCTCGGCGCCGCCGACCTGCAGCGCCTTGCCTAGCGAATGCAGGTTACCCACACCGAAGTCCAGCAATGCGACCTTCACCGCTCCACCTCCCCGAGAACGGCATCCAGCGCTGCCAGGAGCCGTTGCATGAGGGCATCCGGACCGACCGTGATGCGTACACAGTCACCGACGGGTAGCGCGGGAAACGGCCGCACGCCCACGCCGCGCACTCGCAAAGCTGCCTCCAGTACGGCGGCGCCGCCGAGGCCTGCCGGAACACCCGCCAAGACGAAGTTGGCGGACGACGGCCACACGCGAACACCGCGCTTCTCGAGCTCGGCGCTCAGGGCGGCGCGCCGCCGCGCAACGCGGTCGACGATGTCGCGCCGCCAGTCAACATCCTCGCGCAAGGTACGCGCCGCTAACCGCTCGGCCAGCCCGTTGAGCTTGTAGGGCCCCCGCGCACGCTCTATCTCGGCTATCACTGGCGCCGATCCCACCGCGTAGCCGGCGCGCAATCCGGCCATGCCGGCGATCTTCGAAAATGTTCGGAACACCACCGCGTTGCGCGATGCCGCCGCCCACGCAGCGAGCGAGGGTTCGGACGCGAAATCGATATACGCCTCGTCGAGCAGCACGACTCCGTCTAGCCGGGATGCCAGGCGCTGCGTTGCCTCTTGGTCGTTGAGCACGCCGGCAGGATTCTCCGGCCGGCACAGATATGTCGCCGCTGCCTGCTTCGCAGCGAGCGCGTCGAGGTCGGGGTGCAGGTCGGCCGCGGCCGCCACCGGCAGCCGACGAAGGTCGTTGACGTCGGCGAAGGCACCGATCATCGAGAACGTCGGCTCGCTGTGCGCCAGCGCTCCACCGGGTTCGACGAAGGCGCGCAGCGCGGCATCGAGTAGGTCGTCGGAACCGCACCCGGTAGCGATACACTCCTCCCCTACCCCCAACGCTTGCTCCAGGGCGTGTTTGAGGCCGACCCCGTACACGCTCGGATAGCGCAGCAGCGCTTCGTCATCGAGCTCCGCGAGGCCAGCGCGCACCGCTGGCGCCAGCCCGAACAGGTTGGTGTTGTCGCTCAGCTCCACTTCGGCGTCTCGACGACCAGGGGCGTAGAGCGGCAACCGTCGGATGTTGGGACGCGCCTGAGGGGCAGGCGGTTCCTCGCGTCGAGCCGTGGCGGTGGTGGTTTCGTGCCGCGCCGCGGCGGCGGCGTGCGCCGGCAAGCCCTCGAGGTCGGCCAGGGAAACCACCGTGGTGGCCAGCTCCGCTGCGGCCTGCTGATCGACTCGCTGCGAGCTCGTCCAGCGCATGAAGGTGCCGGTTGCCAGGCCCGAATAGGCGCGCGCGCGTCCACTGGTCGGCAGTACGTGGTTCGACCCACTCGCGTAGTCACCGAAGGTGACCGAGCTGTGGGCTCCGAGGAACACCGCACCGGCGTAGAGCACACGCTCGGCTACCGCCTCCGCCTGACGACCGACGGCCAGCAAGTGCTCCGGCGCGTACTCGTTTGCGAAGTCGCGCGCCTCTTGCATCGAGCCGACCAGCAACAGCGCTCCACGCGACGCCATCGACTTCTCGATCGTCGCCTGCGTCGCACTCGGCATCTCGTGGGCCAGCTCGGTCGTGGCTTGGTCGATCGTCTCGGCCAGTCCGCGGTTGTCGGTCAACACACACACGGCGGCGCGTGGGTCATGCTCGGCTTGTGCCAGCACCTCCGCGGCGATCAGACTCGGCTCCGCATCTCCGTCGGCCATCACCAACAACTCGGAAGGGCCGGCCGGGCAATCAATCGAGACCTCCGCCGCAAGCTGTAACTTGGCTTCCTCGACCCAGGCATTGCCTGGTCCGACGACCTTGTCCACCGCCACGATGGTGTCGGTTCCCAGTGCCATCGCGGCGATCGCCCCGGCACCGCCGACGGCGAACAGTCGATCGGCACCGGCGATCCGGCAGGCCGCAAGCACGGCGGGCGACGGCAACCCGTCCTCCCCGGGAGGCGAGCACACAATGATCTCCTCGACGCCCGCCACTCGGGCTGGAATCACGCACATCAGCACGCTACTCGGATACGCTGCGCGACCGCCCGGCGCGTAGGCGCCGACGCGGCGAATCGGTACCGGACGGCGCTCGATCCGTACGCCAGCCCGAGGCTCGACAAGCACGGGCCGGGGCCGCTGCGCCTCGTGCACGGTTGCGATGGCTTCGGCGGCGCGCTCGAGCGCGTTGCGCGCCGCCTCGTCAAGGCCCTCCAACGCCACCTCCCAAGCAGCAGGTCGAACCTCCAGCTGCTCCAGCTGCGCACCATCGAACCGTCGTGACAAACGCCGGAGCGCATCCTCGCCATGGCACCGAACGTCGGCGATGATGTCTCGCACGGTGCCGACAATCTCCTCGTCGCGCCCACCCGCACGACTCAGCAGGGCCCGCACCGCTGAGGCGTCCAGCGCGGCAAGTGGTCCACGAACGCCGAACAACGATCCGTTGGAGGTGCTCGATACCGCCATCGAGCCCGCCGTCATGGCGATAGCCTCTCGATCTTTGTGAGCAGGATGCCGGTCGCTCCGAGTTGCCGCAGCCGGGCGATGGCCGCGAAGGCCTCGCTCTGGCCGATAACCGCGTGCGCAGCCACCAGATTGCCACCGTTGAGAATGTCGATGATCGTTGGCCCGGAGACCCCCGGCAGCACCCGTCGCACCTCATCGAGCGCCGACCTGGGCACGTTCGCCATCAGATAGCGCTTGTTCTTCGCGCACACCACCGATTCGAGGGCATCGGTGAGATCCCGCACTATGGCGTCGTCCTCGCCACCCTCGGGGACACCAGATCGACCTACGAGCACGGCGCTCGACTCCATGACTGTGCTGATCTCGCGCAGGCCATTGGTCTTGAGCGTGGAGCCGGTGGAGACCAGATCGACGATGATGTCGGCCACGCCGAGATGCGGCGCGATCTCCGCAGCCCCTGAGACGGGCACCAGCGTGACGCGACGGCCCTTTGCCGCGAAGAAGGCCTCGCTGGTAACCGGGAACGATGTCGCTACCGGCGTCCCATCCGGGATGTCGTCTACAGAGCGCACCGTGTCTTCATCGCGCACGGCGACCGCCAGGCGACAACGGCCGAACTCGAGATCGAGGAGCTCGCGCAACGAGCGGCCGCTCTCGCGCACCAGATCACGGCCGGTGATGCCGAGATCGGCAGCGCCGTCAGCAACGAACTCGGGAATATCGTTGGCGCGTACGAACAGCGCCAGAAACTCCTCGCCGAGCTTCGCCTGCAGGGCGCGCCCGCTGATGTGCGAGAACGTGAGCCCGGCCTGCTTGATGAGCTCGCGCGACGGCTCGGCAAGGCGCCCCTTGTTTGGCATGGCGATGCGTATCATGGAAGTCCTCGATTCTGCGCTCACAAAAAAACCGCGGCCCGTCGAGTTCGACAGGCCGCGGCGGAAGGTCTTGTTGGTTCGGCGTTACACGTTCAGCGCACGCCACCGCCCCGGCCCGTGGGGCCGTGATGGTGATGGTGACGCTCGCCGTTCCACATAGTGCGGAAAGCGTAAGTCACGAGACCCGGACGCACAAGACCTCCTGGTAGGGCTCTTCCGTTGCCTATAGCCTCAGCCGTCACCGATATCTGCCCAGATCCCATGCAACAGGGTGAGTCGATGCACGGACGATTGAACGCATGAGCAAGCTGAAAGACTTCGCCACAAGCTACGCACGGGCCTGGTCTAGTTCCGATCCTCGAAGAGTTGCCGAGCACTATTCGGATGACGGCTCACTGTGCGTCAACAACGCAGAGCCCTTGCTCGGACGTGCCGCGATCGCCGAGTTTGCGCAAGGATTCATGTCGGCTTTCCCGGACATGGTGGTGCAGCTGGACGGACTCGATGCGGAGGACAAGGACCCGGTCTTTCGCTGGACCTTGGTGGGCGCGAACTCGGGCCCCGGCAGAACGGGCAACCGGGTACGCATCAGCGGCTTCGAGCAATGGCGGTTCGACGACGACGGCCTGATCGCCGAATCGCACGGCAACTTCGACGCAGCCGAGTACGAACGGCAGATTGAGCACGGTTCAGAACCTCCACCGCCGGTAGCCCGCATCTGGCACGGCTGGACGACGCTCCAGAACGCTGACGCCTACGAGGAGTTGCTCCGTACCGAGATCCTCCCGGGGATCGCCGACAAGGGCGTGGCCGGATATCGAGGCGCCCGCCTGTTGCGCCGCGTTGCCTCCGACGAAGAGGTGGAGTTCGTCACGATCCTGTGGTTTCAGAGCATGCAGTCAGTGCGCGACTTCGCCGGCGACGACCACGAGGTCGCTTGCGTTCCCGCGGCTGCGCGCAGGTTGTTGACTCGGTTCGACGGCCGCAGCCAACACTACGAGCTTCGTCAGCGCGTCGACTACTGACGCAAAGG
>DASCOT010000096.1:0-9475 GCA_036012155.1 Acidobacteriota bacterium | reverse complement strand
GCTGCTTCGCAGCCCCGACGGATGCTAGCGAAAGATATCGATCAGACTGCGCACCGGACGAGCATACCGCGCGTTGGCACACGCATCGTCGTTGCGCTTGACCTTCAGCAGACCGACGCGAATCTCGCCGGTGTCCTGTGGGTGGGTGGCGTTGTTGACGAAGCCAACCATGATCTGTCCCTTCTTGCGCTTGAAATGGGCCGTCAGGAAGTCTCCGCCGACCGGGTCGACTCGCCGGGCTTGGTCCAGGTGACTGAGAAGCCTTCTTGCAGATTCTGCGCTTCGGCCGCGGCAGCGGCCAGAAGGACGGAAGCCAACGCCAGGATTGAAATGCTACCCCGCATGTTCGTGCTCCTTGACCAGTAGAGCCGTGTACTGGCCCATTGAGGGGTCGACACGATGTAGCTGACCATGAGTGGAGACTCTTGGCAATGGGTGGAGGGTATCGAGTAGTCTCTCGCCAACATTGACGACTGAACGAGGAGGGCATGCTGTGACACGTATCGGGGGCATCTTCACTGTTGGCCTCCTGGTGAGCCTTGTCGCCGGGGCACCGCCGGCAGCCACAACGCTGCCGCAACGATCCCCCCAAGAAGCATGGCGTTACTTCGGTGGCGACAAGAGCTTCACTCGCTACTCCGCCCTCGATCAGATCAACCGCGACAACGTCAGCGATTTGCGGATCGTTTGGCGCCGGTCCGCCGTGCGGGACGAGCTTACGGAGGCGTTTCCCGATCTGTACCCCGACGCCTACCTGAGGGCGACGCCGATCATGATCGACGACGTGCTCTACACGCAGGATGCCCACGGTCTGGTAATCGCCCTCGACGGCAAAACCGGCGAGACACTTTGGGAGCAGCAGCTCGTTGAACCGACCCTGGAGGAGGCAGACGCATCGAGCACTCGGGGGGTTGACTACTGGAACAGCGGCACGGGAGATGAGCGAATCATCGCCGTCCGCGGCGAGTATCTCTACGCACTAAATACTAGAACCGGCGAGCCTTACGGCGGCTTCGGCGACGACGGCAGGGTCAGCCTACGGTTCCACGATCGCCAACCGTTGGCCCGAGCATTCAGCGACAGCACGGGCCCCCTCGTCATGGGCAACGTGGTCGTGGTCTCTGGGATCACCGCCGGAGCCGGCGATGGTGGCAACAAGAAGGAGGCCGTTCCCGAGGAGGTACGTGGCTTCGACGTCCACACGGGCCGGTTGCTGTGGACCTTCCATCCAGTGCCCCAGGCAGGCGAATTCGGCAACCACACCTGGGGCGACGATTCCTGGAGGGTGGCAGGCGATATGGGCGCTTGGTCCCTGATGACCGCGGACGAAGAGCTCGGCTACGTGTATGTCGCAATGACGGCGCCGACATCTGCCTGGTATGGCGGCTGGAGACCCGGCGACAATCTGTTCTCCAACACCTTGGTTGCTCTGAACGCGAAGACCGGCGAGCGCGTCTGGCACTTCCAGATGATCCACCACGATCTGTGGGAGTACGACAACATCGGCCCCGCCACACTCGGCGAGATCACGGTCGGCGGCAGGCGCATCAAGGCGGTGATGCAGCCCAACAAGAACGCGTTCCTGTACGTCCTCGACCGAACCAACGGCGAGCCCGTATGGCCAATCGAGGAGCGGCCGGTACCCCCGTCCACCGTGCCGGGCGAGGTGTCCTCGCCAACCCAACCCTTCCCTACCAAGCCACCGCCTTTCGATCAGCAGGGCATGACCGACGAGGACTTGATCGACTACACACCGGAGCTCAAGCGCCGGGCACGAGAGCTGGTCAAGGATTACCGCCTCGGCCCGCTCTACACGCCACCGTCGGTGCCGAGCGATGAGCCGGGCGGGAAGAAGGGAACGATCGTGTATCCGGGAGCCTGGGGGAATGGGAACTGGAACACCGGAGCCTTTGATCCGGAAACAGGGATCTACTACGCAGTCTCCAATACCTCTTATGGTCCGACCAACCGGGCCGTGGTCAAACAAACCGACCCCAACGCGACGATGGAGTACGCCTACGCCCCCAGTGCCCGACTCGAGATCGAGGGGCTCTTCTTCAACAGGGGGCCGTACGGCCGGATCACAGCCCTCGATCTCAACCGTGGCGAGCAGCTATGGATGACCGCCAACGGCGATGGGCCGCGCAGCCATCCACTGCTCAAGAACCTGAACCTGCCACCGTTGGGCAGTCCCAACCGTCCGGCTCCACTGGTTACCAAGACCTTGTTGTTCCTCGGCGAAGGCAGCAACGCGGTCAGCGGAACGCTGAACGAGGATTGGGCATGGGGCAAGGTATTCCGTGCCTACGACAAAGCGACCGGTGAAGTGATCTGGGCCATGGAGTTGCCATCCGGAACCACGGCCGGCCCGATGACCTACATGCTCGACGGCAAGCAATACATCGTCGTCTCGGTCGGGGCGCAGGACGACCCACCGGAGTACGTGGCGCTGGCGCTTCCGTAGAGCAATCGCTACACGTGTGGGAAGGTGTGCCTATACACGAATGGAGCGCGGGCGCCGGCGGCGTGTGAAGAAATGGCCCTGAGAGGCGGGCAGCCGGCGGAGGCAGAACTAGATGGACAAGCAGCAATCCCTACCGACAGACCAGGTGGACAACAAGCCAGCGCCGGGGTGGGTGTGGCTGGTCATCGCTGCGCTGGGCATTCTCTTCCGCCTGCTCCTGCAGTGGCTGGGGATATGACATCGGCCCTCACCTGGCCGCACGTCGAGATCGGAGGGGCGGAATCGGTTTCGGAGCGCGGAGCGCGTCGGGCCAGTTTCTGGGCTGGCTAGCCTAGCTCTGGCTGAGGTCTGTCGGCGGCATCACGTGCTGCGCGGCTGAAGCCACCCGCGCCTTCCGGGATTTCCCGCGCGACGTCATCTTGTACCAGTCACGGAACGGGCCGGTGGTGTTCTGCCAGAAACCGCGGTACTGGTCCTGAGTCGCCGGGCCAATGCCCCAGGGCGTGAATTCGTCCTGCTCGGGTATATACAGCGTACCGAACATACGGTCATAGATACTGGTGACCGCCGCCATGTTGGTGTTCCAGTGCTGCTTCAGGTAGCTGTGGTGCGTGTGGTGCATGGCCGGGCTTTGTATCCATCGCTCGAGCCAGCGCGGATAGTGAAGCCCCACATGGTAGTGGCGGAACATCCCATTGAAGCCGAACAGCAGCGAGAAGATCCCGACGTTCATCACGGTTGCCTGCGTGATGCCCCCGTTGAACAGATAGGCGAAGATCCCTCCGGCAAACGCATAGCCGAACGCCGACCCGGCCGCCCAGATGGGGCCAGCAAGCACATGCTCCCGAGATCGCGTCAGCGGCGTCAGCACTTCCGCCGTGTGATGCACCTTGTGGATCGCCCACAGCGCCGGGTACTTATGCATGCTCCAGTGGATGGCGTAGAACATGAAGTCGTAGCACAGCAGAGCGACCGCGGCATACAGCACCATCCAGGCGAAATTGGACTGCAGCTCCGGAGAGGGACCGAAGACGAACTTTAGCGACCCGATCACCGACTGTTCGGTGAACGGCGCTACCGTGGCGAACACCGATACCGCCCAGAACGGACGCAACGCCCGCTCGAACACCCAAAGCGAGACATCGACGCGGGCCGACTTGTGAGTGTAAATATCCTTGGGCACAAGGAAGTTCAAAAGACCGGTCTTTCTCTCTCGACCATCCGCACCTTTCGAGCCGTGACCACGGCGGACCAGAAAGATCAGGATCCCGATGAATGCAGTGATCAAGATCGTGCGCGGCCGCATGACGCCCGGCACGTTGCCGGCAACGGTTTCCAGCACGACGGTCCCGACACGCTGCACGATGTCGGTGAACGGGCCGAGGATGGCTCCGGTTGCTTCTTCTTGTACGGTCATTCGAATTGCTCCCACCGCCTACTGGCTTGCAATCACGGAGCGTTCAACGAACCTTTTACGGCCTCGCGCCTCGCCACAGCCAGCAACCGGCGTTCGCCGCGCCGTCTTGGTTATAGCATGCAGCGGTGCCTTCCAGCGATGGACTCGCGTAGCAGAATCTATCGGCGCGCTAGTCGCCATTCGACGATGCTTCCTTGACCACTACCCCGCCTTTCATAACAAAGCGAACATCGCGTAGAACACCGATATCCTCGAGCGGATTCGCCTCGACAGCGATGATGTCGGCGTACTTCCCGGGCGACAACGTCCCGACATCGGCCTCCATTCCCATCAGTTCCGCGGCCACTGTGGTGGCCGAGCGAATGGCTCGTAGCGGGCTCATCCCGTACGACACCATGATTTCGAGCTCTCGGGCGTTGGTGCCGTGCTCTTTCGTATCGGTTCCGTAGGCAATCCTTACCCCCATCGGAAGCGCTCGCTTGAAGGCATCGCGATGCAGATCGACGATCTTCGCGGTCAGCTCACTCCACTGTGCACGCGGCGTCTCAGGGACATAGACGCTGAGTGTCGGCACCCAGAACGTGCCGTGCTCGACCATGAGGTCGAGCGTGTCGTCATCGAGCATCATCCCGTGTTCGATGGAGCGCACCCCAGCACGGATGGCGTCGGCCGCAGCGCGACCGCCATAGGCGTGCGCGACGACCGGCCGGCGGAACCGTGCCGCTTCGTCGACCGTACGCTTGAGGTCGTCGTAGTCAAACTGGGCGAGCGGCTCCATGGTCGCCGGATCGAGGTGCCGCAGCGTCCCGGTGGCGTAGATCTTGACCCAGTCGGCCCCGTACTTGATCTGACGCCGGATCTCGTGGACGAGTCCGTCGGAAGAGTCGACCAGCAGACCGAACGGCGGGATATCGATCTGGTGCGCGAACCCGACGTGATCCAGCAAGCCACCGGTGATGCTGAGGCCCATGTTGGAGACCTGCATCCGTGGGCCCTGAATGAGACCGCGCTCGATGCCGTCGCGGATCGCCACGTCGGCACCCTCGGCACCGTCGGAGTCGCAGTCGCGAATCGTCGTGAATCCTGCGAGCAGGGTCGATCGCGCCGCATCCACCGCGGCGACGGTTCGAAGTGGTACCGACTCGTTGAGCACCGGGTTGTCGAGCGTCACCAGACCGTCACGGTCGACGGTCGGCGCCTCCCCGTCGGCGTACACGCGAATCAGCAAGTGAGTGTGGGTATCAATGAGCCCCGGCAGCAGGACGGAGTCGCCGAGGTCGATCGTCCGGACGGCGG
Source organism: Acidobacteriota bacterium (assembly GCA_036012155.1). Lineage (GTDB taxonomy): Bacteria > Acidobacteriota > UBA890 > UBA890 > WLXD01 > DASCOT01. The sequence goes on along the minus strand of DASCOT010000096.1, from coordinate 4,298 downwards.
CCGGAATCGCCAAGTCCGAACCGATCGCCTCGATGCGCTCGCCGTGTATCAGAACGACGGCATCGGGCGTCAGCGCGCCGGTCGTCACGTCAAGAGCGTGGCCGGCGCGCAGTGCGATCAGCTCGTTCGCCCCTCCCTGTGCCCTGGCGTTCCCGCCGAGAGGCGCGAGGAGCAACATCGACGCGGCCGCGACGGCAGCGCGCCAGCACTCTTTCTGTCCGATCATGAGTACCCTCCCTTGAGCATGTGTCCAGCCAGCCGGGCAGCTCGATCTAACACGGTGAGCCTCGCGACCGCCAGGCTGGAGATGGACCGCAACCCGGGAGCTATCGAATGACGAGCCACTCGGTCTCGCGACCACCCGGGAACACCATGCCATCGGGCGTGAAGGTCATGCCCGTCTCCGAGAAGACCACGATGCGCTGCCCATCCCACTCGGGTAGCTCGTATTGGATATCCAGCTCCAGGGCGAACAGCGTGTTGTGGCGCAGCGGGCGGCCGCCATCGCCTCTGCCGCGCCCCGAGCTCAGGCCAGACCCCCCGGAGTGCACCTCGTCGGAAAAGAAGCGGCCGAGAATTCCATAGCGCATGAAGTAGTAGGCGAGAGAGTGAGCGTAGAGGTTCCCCTGGATGCCCTCCTCGCGGGCTCTCTCGACCGCCGCGATACCGATCTCATTGCCGCCACGCCCCAGGCGCATCTCTTCGCCGATCAAGTCCTGGAAGCGAAGGACGTGCCGCATGGCCTCCTGGATTCCCTCGGGAGGCTCGTCTTCACCGTCTCTCAAGACGTAGCCAGATTGCTGAGTGTCGGTGTACAGACCCAGGTACATGATGCCCGTATCACAGAAGATGAGATCGCCCCGCCGGATAACGACATTGAGCCCGACCCGCGGAGACGGATCGTCGACGAAGCGTTCGTCGAAGACCCTGAAGTACTCGTCGTCGTCGGCATACTTGGCGCGCTCTGCCTTGCTCCTCTGAACCGTGATCGTCGGATGGTCGACCGTTCCCAGCCCCAGATCCGCGTAGCGCTGCCGGATCCACCAGTTCACATCGTCGGTGGTCGTCACGTCGGGGATGATCACCCGGTTGGAAAACGCCTCGGCGATGATCTCGTGGGCCAGCCGGAGAACATGCCTGAAGACACTCTGTTCCCTGGAGGTACGCGTTCCCAACCAGTGATTGGCGAGCGTCGCCGCGGGGACGACGCGGGAAGCAAGATCATCGCCGAGCCGCTGTGCTACCTCCGCGCGCTCCGATTCTGCGACGGCTCGGCGACTCCGCCGGCTACGACCGCCGCCGATGGCGATCCGATCCGGGCTTCTGGTCCTGACGATTTCGGCGAGGTCGTCGCTTTCCGCCATCAAGCGCTCAATGTCCGCGCCTTCCCCTCTGTCGAAGAACACCAGGTGAGGCGGGGTCTCCAGCACGGCGCCGTCGGCCTCCGACTCCAGCAGCGACACGTAGAGCGGCCCATCGCCCTCGCTGACGATCCACATGTCGATGGAGTTCTCCCGCATGACCTGAGGGAGAATCGTTCTCTGCTTCTCCTCCAGCAGGGCGTTCATGAGAATCGCCTGCTGCCGACGCGGCAAGATACTCTCGGCGTCATCGACCAGTGCGATCCCGGCTTCCTGGGCAAGCACTGGACCACTTGCCGCCATTGCGAGCACTGCTGCGGTAAGTCGGAGCTGCATGGTCGTTTCTCCCAGAGAGAACCTAGTCGGAAGTTCGTTAGTCACTATGACGGGGCGATGCCAGAGAGCGATTCGGCTCCTGGAACGAGCTCATCGAGAGAAGCTACGATACTCGCAGGCGCGAGCGGTGGAGCCCGGCGGTAACGCAAGGTCGAGGAGTCCCGCCGACCGCGTAGCGACTGCGCTTGGCGGAGACAGTCAGGGGGCACGCCCCGAACGGAAATCAACCAGAGAATACCGAGGCACTCGATGCGCAGACTCAGAAGGCTATCGCCGATCGTCGTTCTCGCCGCAACGCTGCTGACAACCCAGGCGTCCGGGCAAGCAGGGCAGCGTCGCGAATCGACGAATCGTGACCGATCCGACTTCACCATGCTCCGCGACGAGGGGTTCCCGATGAACCTCGACCCCGAGATCATCTCCGCATCCGCGGCCGATATCGACGACGACGACATCGTCATGGGGGTGGTGATCAACGGCGAGGCACGCGCCTACCCGGTAGGCTACATGAACGGCCCGGACAACGAGATCGTCAACGACGAGCTCGGCGGAGAGCTCATCGCGCCGAGCTGGTGACCAATCGACCACAGCGGCGTCGTGTACGCCCGCGAGTTCGATGGCACGGAGCTGCAGTTCGGCGTGGTCGGCGTCGATCAGGGAACGTTGATCATGTACGACGCCCAGACGCGCTCGCGCTGGAGCCAGCTCTTCGGCGAAGCAATCGGCGGCGAGATGGAGGGGACGGCGCTCGAGAAGATTGGCTCGACGATGACGACTTGGCGTCAGTGGCGTGAGCTGCACCCCGAGACAACGGTCTACGTGAAACCCTCGATTCCCTACCGGGCTCGGTTCACTCGTGAGACCTTCGACGAGATCGCCAACCAGCCGCCCGGTGCCATCCGATCAGAGGACCTGATCATCGGCCTCGAGGGCCACATCGAGGCCCGCGCCTACCTGGTGCGAAGGATGGCGCGCGAGCGCTTGTTCGAGGACGTCCTCGAGAACGCGCCTATCGTCGTCTACCTGGCACCGGATCTGGCGACGGCTCGTATCTTCCTGCGGACGGTCAACGGTCAGGAGCTCAGCTTCGCGCTCGACGCTGCCGATCACCTTCAAGACTCGGAAACTGGATCGCTCTGGGACCCGATCACCGGCGAGGCAGTTTCCGGCCCTCTACTGGGCATGCACCTGCAGCCGGTCGTGTCGACCTACTCCCTCTGGTTCGCCTGGGCAAAGTACCGGCCTGACACGGCCGTGTACCCGAAGGAGTAGGCTCCAAGTTCAGCCTCGCCGGAAGCTCGGCGGCAAGCGTATGGCCAGGCCCCGGGCTGAGGGCTACGAGCCAGCTTCCGGCGGCACCTCGACCCCCAACGTCAACAACGGGTGGGTCTGCGGCGCGGTGATCGCGTTCAAAACCTCGAACTGCAGCTCGAAGCTCGACCGATCTTCACCGGGCACAGCCAATACGACCTCGCCGTGCGGCGGCACGCGGAAGAACGACGGGTGGTCGAAGAACCGGCGCCCGTCGACGCTACGGAGCTCGAAGGCGGCGTCGGAGGTATTCGACAGCGTGACGTCGACAAGCTTGGGGTCGGTGCGATGCCCGACGTGCGACACGGTGAGCGATGCCTGGATCAAGGGCATCAGCACGTCTTCGCGCCCGATGAGCGAGTTGTCCATCCAGGCGACGGTGCGGTTGGCGCGCAGCGCGCTGTGCACCGACTCGGCGCTACGCTGCTCGGCGAATACCAGCGTTACGGTGCGATGGGCGCCATCGTGAATCGCATAGTCCCAGTCGATCAAGCCGTGGATGTCCGATACGCCGAGAATCGCCAGGTCGTGCTCGAGTGCGATCTCGAGCGACTCTGTCGAGTAGATGTACTCGTTGGCGACCTCGATTCCCTGCATCTGTCCGTCGGCGATGAGCTGTTGATGCATCGCGGTGAGCCGCGCCACACCGTCGAGTGACGACCAGCTCGGATGGTTCCAGAACACGAACGCGCCCTGTCGGTTGGCCTCGCGGAACGAATCCATCGGATCGTCGGCGAGCAGCGCGTTGGCGTCGGTCACGAAGACGGCATTCACGTGGCCGGGTGGCATCCTGCGGGTCACCTCGGCGCCGTTGACGACGATTAGATCGGATCCAGAAGCCTCGGCGTACTCGCTGGCCACGATGAACGAGCGATTCCTGTCGGGGTGTGGGATGTCCTCGGAGCGCGGCTGATACTCCAGATGCTCCGTAACGGCCAGGAGGTCAAGGCCGTCGCGATCGGATTCGTCCACTCGGATGAAGGGCCACACCATTCCGTCGGAGAACACCGAGTGGGTGTGTAGATCGACGACCACGGTCTGATAGCCAGGCACGTCCGGGAACTCGATCGCCCGCTCCTGCGCTTGCGCCGCCAAGCTGGTCAGTGCGACCGCCATCGTGAGAATGGCGAGTGGTTTACTCATCGGGTCCTCCCCATTGCTCTTCCGGAAATCGAATCCGAGTCGGTTGTCGGGTCCACGCCTCGGTGGCGACTCGAGGGGACATGCTGAACCTCCGCGGTAGATGCAGCGCCGCCAGACGATACTCTCTCGCCGCCACCCAGTTCCAAT
>DASCOT010000095.1:0-9978 GCA_036012155.1 Acidobacteriota bacterium | reverse complement strand
CCTACCGCGAGGCCCTCAACCAGCGCGCTTTCACTGCTGCCGACGATATCGTCTGGATCCCGGCGGAGGGCGGGGACTGGACGCTCGTGGCGCCCACCGAGGGGCGCTCTCGCCCGCACTTTACAGACGATCCCGAGCGCATCTGGCTCAGCAGCGACGACGACGGGTTGGTGTCGGTGCGTTGGGACGGAACCGATCAGAAGAGCCACGTAAAGGTGACGGGGCATACGCGGCCGGGTGCGACAGAGCCGCAGCGCGCCTCACTCATCCTCAAGTCGCCTACAGGCGACCGGGCGCTGGCGCAGGTCAACAACGATCTCTACACCGTCACCATTCCCTTCGTCGGCGGAGAGACGCCTTCGATCAGCGTCGCCGATCCGGACGGAGCGCCGACGCCGGCGCGCAAGCTCACCGAGATCGGCGGACAGTTCCCTGCCTGGAGCGGCGACGGGGAGAAGGTCCACTTCTCGATGGGCAATGCTCACTTCGTCTACGACCTCGCGGCAGCGCGAGCCGCCGAAGAGGTCGCGGAAGAGGAGCGCCGGCGGAGCCAGGAGTCCGAGGGGGACGATTCGGCCGAGGAGGATGACGAGGCCGACGGTGATGACGACGATCCTGTCTATCGGCCCGACGAGGTCCGTGTGGTCATCGGCGCGCGGCGGGATATGCCCCGCGGCGCCCTCGTCATGCGTGGCGGCCGCATCATCACGATGAACGGTGACGAGGTTATCGAAGACGGCGTGATCGTCATCCGTGACAACCGCATCGTCGCGGTCGGCCGGCGCGGACAGGTCGACGAGCCTGCGGGCGCCGCGGTCATCGATACCACCGGCCGCACGATCGTGCCCGGCTTCGTCGATACCCATGGCCATCTGCGGCCCGCCTTCAACGTCCACAAACAGGAGTCGTGGACCTACCGTGCGAACCTCGCCTATGGCGTGACGACGACCCGCGACCCGCAGACCGGCTCGACCGATGTCCTCACCTATAGCGACAAGGTGCGGGCCGGGATGATGCAGGGCCCCCGTATCTATTCCACCGGACCGGGCATCTTCAGCGGCGAGAACATCGAGGATGCCGATCACGCCCGCAACATCCTCAGACGTTACAGCGACTACTACGACACCAAGACAATCAAGATGTATGTGTCGGGGAATCGGCAACAGCGCCAGTGGATCATCATGGCGGCGTACGAGCTAGGGCTGATGCCAACCACCGAGGGCGGCCTGGAGATGAAGTACAACCTCGAGATGCTGATCGACGGCTACCCGGGCCAGGAACACTCGTTTCCGATCTCGCCGCTCTACGAGGACGTCGTTCAGCTTGCCGCGCAGGCCGGCATGACCTACACGCCGACCTTGCTGGTGGCCTACGGCGGGCCCTGGGCCGAGAACTGGTACTACACGCGGGAGAACCCACACGACGACCCCAAGCTCAACCGCTTCACGCCGCACATCGAAGTTGATCGCAAGACCCGCCGTCGCGGGCAGGGCGTAGGCCCCGGGCCGGGCGGCTGGTTCCGTGACGACGAGCATATCTTCCGGCGCCACGCGGCGGTGGTGAGGGACATCGTCGAGGCCGGAGGACGGGCCGGCGTCGGCAGCCACGGCCAGATACAGGGCCTCGGGTACCACTGGGAGCTGTGGGCCGTACAGTCCGGTGGCATGTCGGAACACGACGCGCTCAGGACCGCGACGATCTTCGGCGCGGAGGCGATCGGGCTGGATGACGATCTCGGCTCGATCGAGCCCGGCAAGCTCGCCGATCTCGTGGTTCTGGACGGCAACCCCCTCGACAATATCCGCAACACTGAGGCGATCCGCATCGTCATGAAGAACGGGCGCAGCTACGACGGATCGACCCTCGAGCCGGTGGGGCCGGAACGCTAGCGTACCGATCGTCCCCGTACTCCATTTGCGCGGTTGGCTCGCAAAGTCAGGAAACCCTCGTATCATTTCCTCTGGTCTCGAGAATCAGTCATTCAAGCTGGCATGGTGATGCTGAGAAGGTACTCGGTCCGCGCCTTGAGCTCGGTGCTGGTGTTGACGGCTGGTTGCGGCGCACCCGACCCGGTCGTGTTCGACTTTGCCGCCAATTTCGAGTTGGCGACCGTGCGTCCGGAAACACGCGATATCAGCCTCGGGCTTCCGCTGGCGCGCCCGCTCTTGTTGCATGGGTGGGACCGCGACGAGAACTGGGGGGGCCGGGGACCCTTCGTGTGGGGTCTGTGGCCTGAGTCGGCTCTCGAGTTCTACACGTACGAGCCACGCGGCACGGTGATCACCCTCCGGGGCCGCCCATCCGGCCCGATGGACCGCTCGGATTCAGCGGTCGAAGTGATCGTCAACGGTCACCATGTCTCGACGTTCTCGCTGCGCCCCGAGTTTCGTCACTATCGCGTGCGCGTTCCGCGCCCACGGCTGCGCATGGGTCGCAACGTGATTCACCTTCGATACAGTTATGCCGCCGAGGCGTTCCCTTTGTCGCACGATCGGGCCCGGCCCAAGCTGTCAGTTGCCTGGCAGCAAATCGACATCGGTTCCGGGGCCTCCTTCGGGGCGGCGCGGGCCGATGACCAATCGCTCCTGATCCCGTTCCTGACGAGAGTCGAGTACTTCGTCGACGTTGCCCCGGGTGCGGCACTGTTGTGGGATCGAGCGTCCCTCTGGGGTGTGGCGAACGGCAACGGTGCACATACCTTACGCATCGAAGTCCTATACGAGGACGGGAGCACGCCGGCTCAGGTTGCCGAACTGACCGGTTCGCAGCTGGCCTCGCCATTCGAGTTGGCACTGGATGGTCAAGGCCTGGCGCGGGTGTCGTTCCTGGCGTTGCCAACTGAGCAGACATCGGAGAGTGCCTCGGGGCTTCGCATCCGCCGACCGGTGTTGGCTGCGCCGGTCGCACCCGCACCGCCTGCTCCGAGTGGCGGGGAGGCCGAGCTCGTTGCCCAGCCGAGTGGAGAATCGGGGTCTCCGGTTGCTCCACGCGCTGCTCTGCCGGCAGGGCTGAGTGCGGCGATGCAAGCGAGCTCGGTGGACGGGCGGCTTCCGAACGTCCTTGTCTATCTGGTGGACACGCTCCGTGCCGACCATCTCGGCACCTACGGATACGAGCGCCCAACGAGCCCCTTCTTGGATGCCATGAGCACCGAGGCGGTGGTCTTCGACCACCCCATGGCGCAATCTGGATGGACTCGAACCTCGGTAGCCTCGATCCTCACCGGGCTCGGGGCCCGTGCCCACAGCGTGCTCGATCGCGACGACAGCCTTTCCGCCGAAGCCGTCACGATGCAGAAAGTGCTCGGGCAAAAGGGCTATGAGACGTACGCCGCGGTCGCCAACATCAACGTGACGCCCAAGTTCGGCTTCGACGCCGGATTTGATGCCATGGAGTTCGTCCCGCTACTGGTTCCGCTAAGCCGCGAACAGCACATCCAGGCTGCCGGCCCGTCGGACCGGGTCAACGACCTCTTCTTCGCATGGCTCGAGACGCGTCAAACCGACCGCCCCTTCTTCGCCTACCTGCACACCATGGACCCCCACCACCCCTATACACCACCCGAGCCATATCGTTCGCGCTTTCTTGCTGATTCTCCGCTCGCCCGCAAGGCCGATGAGCTGGTGGTCCCCTTCCTGCGCCAGCAGTTGCCGGGTTCTTCCATAGAAGAGGAATTGCGTGTGGTAACGGATCTGTACGATGGCGAGATCGCCCACAACGACGCGCAGTTCGGGCTCATGCTCGATCGCTTGCGAGCGCTGGGCATCTACGACTCGACCGTAATCGTGTTCCTGTCCGATCATGGGGAAGAGTTTCGCGACCACGGCGGGCTCGGGCACGGGCGGACGCTCTATTCGGAGATGATCTTCGTCCCGCTGGTGATCAAGTTCCCCGGTGGCTGGGCTGCCGGAACGCGCGTTGCAGCCGCCGTCCAGCACGTCGATCTTCTACCGACGATTCTGGATCTCGTAGGCGAGCCCCTTCTGTCGGAGCACCATGGCGACAGTCTGGTGCCGTTGGTTCTGAGCGCGGTCGACGGTACCGAAGCCCCACGCTTTGCCGAACGGCGCTTGCTAGCTCACCTCGACCTGGACAAATGGAGCGTCGATAGCCTGTTGACGAGAGACCACCACCTCATGGAGTGGCGGCGCGGCGCACCAGAGGTTGGCGGGTCAACCCAGCTGTTTCGTTGGCGTGCCGATGCGGGCGAGCTGACGGACCTGTTCAGTGAGTCTCCGGCAGCGACCGGCTATCTGCGGCTCGTCTTGCAGGGCATGATTGCGTCGCGAAAGCCGCTACTCGAGTCGGAGGACGTGGTGATCGACGAGGAGCTCGCCCGTACGCTCCGTGCGCTCGGCTATCTGCAATAGGACGACCGGCTTCGCCGTCCGATCGGATAGCCGTCAGCAGGAAATGCAGTTGTGATTGTTCTCCGCTCCCAGGCTCTCGAGCAGCGCCAAGGTGTCCGGGAAGGGCTGGATGCGTTGAACAGGGCCGTTCGCCATGTCGGCGGTGGTCTGGCCCTTGCGGCTCACGGCGGTGACGTCGGCGCCCTGCGACACGAGATAACTCACCATGTCCAGGTCACCGCGCGCCGCCGCATGGTGCAGCGGTGTGTAGCCGTTGTGGTCCCGCGCGTTGACGTCGGCGCCTAGCTCCTCGACGAGATACTTCAATGCCGCCATCCAGCCGTCCGGGACATGGCGGTGCTGGTTGGCGGCAAACCCCTCGCCATAACCGATGCCGGTAGCAGCGTGGATCGGGTAGGCGGCCGGCCCACCGATCTCGACCGGTGGTAGCCCGGATTGATCCTCCTCTGGCGGCCGACGATTACGGCCGCGGCGACGTCGCCCCGGTAGCTTGAGCGTTGCGACGCTCGGGTCCGCGCCGTGAGCCACCAGGAGCTTCATCGCCTCGACATCGGTGGCAAAGGCGGCCCGCCAGAACGGCGTGGCGCCGGTGGTGTCGATCAGCAAATCGAAGTTGAAGCCGTTGTACCACAGGTGTTTCTTCAACCGCACGTTGGGATCTGCCCCGGCGGTCAGCAGCGCCTCCATCAGCTCCAGGTAGGTTGCCTGCTGCTGCGCGGCCGCGTTCTGCGGCGGGTAGGACGACTTTTGCATCCAGCGCGCGTTGAGCGCCAGGTAGAGCGGTGTCGCACCGTTCTCGCTGGCCAGTTGAGGATTCGCACCGGCCTCCAGCAGGATCAGCGCCATATCGAAGTGACCGTTCAAGACGGAAATCAACAACGGGCTGGTCTGATCTCCGTCGCTCACCTGGTTGATATCCGCGCCGGCCTCCAGCAACGCAAGCACCGCATCGGTGTAGCCCTCGCGCGCCGCGAAGTGCAGCGCGGTCAACCCGCCGTGAGCAAACACGAGGTCGAAGAAGGAAGGTCGTTCCAGGGGCTCCTTCTCAGCCTCATCTCCTGACACGCTTTCGCTCTTGGTAGCGTCTTCGGCTCCCTCCTCGGGGCCCACTACCCCCTCGGCGGCGAGCCTCACTGCGGCCTCGCGTTCCGGTTCGAGCTCGGAGGTCTCACCCGGCTGCGCCCGTTGGGGCTCACCCTCTCTTTGATCGTCGGCCTTCTCACCCTCGACGGTCTCCTCACCCTCCGGGGTCTCTACACCCTCCGCCGTCTCCTTCTCCTCGGCGGTCTCGCCCTCGGCTGCTCCCCGTCCCTCATCTTCGAGGGCGCGCAGCGCGGCCTTCTGCTGGGCGCGGCGAGTCATCTCCTCGCGGTCCCATGCACCGCGCTCGACGATATCGACGACCGCGCTCGTCAGCGCCGGGTTAGCGCCCTGCCGCAGCAGCAGGTTGACCGCCTCGACACGACCCGCGGCCGCCGCGAACATCAGCGGAGTCTGGCTCCAGGCGGTCTCGGTGGCCTCGATGTCGGCTCCATGTTGGGTCAAGAGCTCGATGGCCTCGGTGCTGCCGATCTCGGCCGCAAAGTGGAGGGGACGCGCGCCGCCTGCGGTGGTCGGCGCGTTGGGGTCGGCCCCGGCCTTCAACAACGCTGCCATTACCGCTACGTTGCCTGCGCGGCTGGCGAAGTGGAGGGGCTCGTAGTTGCCGAGTCGCGTCCCCGCCTTCAAGTTGGCGCCGGCGTAGATCAGCATCTCGGCAAGCTCGTCGAGGTCGTTGAGGGCTGCCCAGTGGAGCGCCGTCATCCCGTCTGCCTGGGCGACGTTGACGTCCGCGCCGTTGCGCAGCAGGGAGCGAGCCATCTCCGTGTCACCGCGCATGGCGGCGTCGGCAACCGGCGAGTCCTCGGGGCTCGCCCCCAGCATGGTGGGCGCCCAGAGGGCCAGTAGAAGCACGAGGCACCAGGTGCGGCCGCAAGGGACAGCCGCCATGCGTACGGGTCGCGACATCGTTCCTCGTTCCTCCTTCGAGCTGGCGAGTACGCTCAGCCGGTCAGTCCGAACGGCGCGGTGCTGTCCCCGAAGCTCTGCATATCGTCGAACCCGAGGGTATGCAGCAGGCTGAGCATGACGTTGGCCATGGGAGTTCCATCCGGAGCCCGCAGGTGCAGGTTCCCCTCCAGACCGCCGTTGGCGCCGCCGACGATGAAGAGCGGACACCGCTTGTGATTGTGAACGTTGGGATCTCCCATCGGGGAGCCGTAGATGACCATGCTCTTGTCCAGCAGGGTCGCGTCACCTTCGGTCATGCTCTGCAGCTTCTCGAGCAGGTAGGGGATCAAGCTGAGGTGGTAGCGGTTGATCAGCGCAAAGTCGTCGATGTTCTTCTCCACGTCGCCGTGGTGGGAAGCCGGGTGGAACGGCTTGTTCACGCCGCTCGACGGGTAGACTCGCCCCGAGACGTCCCGCCCCAACTTGAACGAGAACACACGCGTGACATCGGCCGCGAAGGCCAGCGCCTGCAGGTCGAACATCAACCGCACGTGATCGCCGAAGGAGTCGGGCACCCCGGCTGGGGCCTCCGGGAGCTGACGTAGCTCGCCGCTGCTGTTGTGCTCCTCGATTTTCTGTATGCGACGCTCGACCTCGCGGACGTTGTCGAGGTAGCGGTCGAGTCGGCGGCGGTCCTCGGGTCCGACCTTCGCCCTCAGGTGGGCGGCCTCCCGTGCGATCCAGTCGAGGATGCTGGCCTTGCTGCGACGCCGGGCGGCGCGCTCCTCCGGCGTCCCGCCGGCGCCGAACAGCCGATCGAACACTGCCCGCGGGTCGCGGATCATCGGCAGCGGCTCGGTCGGAGAGGCCCAGCTGATGGTGTCCGAGTAGACACAGGCATATCCGTAGGTGCACGCGCCCGCCTGATCGACGTTCTCGATGCACAGTTGCATCGCGGGAACCGGCGTGTCCTGGCCGAAGCGCTGCGCGTAGAGTTGGTCGAGCGAGGTGCCGACCTCGACGTCAGATCCTTCGGTCTGGCGCGGGTGACCCTGGGTCAGGAAGCAAGCACTGGAGCGGTAGTGGTCGCCGCCGATCTCCTTGGCGATGATCGCTTCCGCCGGCACGACGTCGGTGTTGCTGACAATCGTCAGCTGGTCACGGAACGGCTCCAGGGCGCTCAACGCGCTGGGGCTCAGGTCGAACTCCCGGCCTTCCTCTGCCGGCGACCAGTAGTTCTTGGTGGCACCGTACTTTGTGCTCCCGGCCGCGCCGTGGACCATCTCGAGGCAGATCAACCGGACCGGATCGAGGTCCTTGGAAACCTCCGCCCCAACGGATCCCGCCGGGACCATCGAGTCCAGGAACGGCAACGCTACCGTTGCACCGATACCCCGCAGAACAGTGCGCCGCGGAATCCGTTTCCCCGTGATGTGCATCAGTCCTCCTCGAAGCTGCTCATCGACCCCCGCGACGCGGATCGCCATCCGCCACGTCCCCTCGACGGAGCTGCTCGTTGCTCTGGAACGCGGCGCTCTTGACCACGCCCAACACCAGAGACGACAAACGGTTCCCGTTGCTTGCCGCATCACGGACGATCTCACGAATCGCCGGCATGTCAGCGTACTCCACTCGTCTACCCAAGCCAAAGGCCAGCAAGTTTTCCGTGAAGCTGGTGATCAGCGCGTCGGAGTACTGCAGCAACGCCTGCCGCAGGTCCTCGGGGCCGTTGATGGCGCTGCCATCATAGAGCTCGCCCGTCGCGTCGACGATGTCCCAGTTGTCCTTCATGCGCCAGGCCCCGGTGACGTCGAAGTTCTCCAGAGCCAGGCCAATCGGATCAATAACGCGGTGGCAGGAGGCGCAGCCGGGGTCGCGGCGATGCTGCTTCATCCGCTCGCTCACCTTGAGGAAGCGGCCGTCGGCAGCCTCGGCAGTCTCCTCCAGTGCCGGCACGTTGGGTGGTGGTGGCGGCGGCGGGCTCCCCAGCAGAACCTCCATGACCCATTTGCCGCGTAGCACCGGCGAGGTGCGGTTGCCGTGCGAGGTTAGCGTTAGCACGCTTGCATGGCCCAAGATGCCCCGGCGGTTGCTGCCCTCCAGCGACACACGGCGAAAGTGCTCCCCGATCACGCCAGGGATGTCGTAGTGCTCGGCCAGCGCCTGGTTGACAAAGGTGTAGTCGGCCGTCAGCAACTCCAGGATGCTGCGCTCCTCCTGCAGCAGGCTGTGGAACAGCAACTCCGTCTCGCGGCGCATCGCGTCGGCCAGCTGCTGATCGTAGTCCGGGAACATGAGGGAGTCTGGATGCACACGGTCCTGCGCCGACAGCCGTAGCCACTGCGCCGCGAACCGGGTGGCGAGTGCCTCGGCGCGAGGATCGGCGAGCATCCGGCGGACCTGACCCTCGAGTGTTTCGGGATCGGAGAGCCGCCCCTGGCGAGCCAGGGCGCCGAGCTCGTCGTCCGGTGGCGATGCCCAAAGGAAGAAGGAAAGGCGGGTCGCCAGGGCGATGTCGCTGATCCTCGTGTCGCCAAGAGTGGCGGCATTGTCTTGCTTGGCCGGCTCCTCGATTCGGAAGACGAAGTGCAGGCTCGCCAGGGTCGCCTCCAGAGCGGAGCGAATCCCGACCTCGAAGCCGCCCTCGGCGGCCCCCGTCTCGTAGAACGACATCAGCGGCTCGAGGTCTCGGTCAGTCAGCGGTCGCCGGTACGCATCGGCTGCCAACCGCCCGATGATCTCCTGCGCGCAGGGCGTCTCCTCGTCGGGCACCGTCGGGCGGCAGCTGAAGATGCGCTGGCGGATCGCGTTAGCGGAGATCCCTGTCGCGTTGTAGGGCCCTGCCACCGACAGGACGCGCACGTGGGGCAGAGAGCTGAGTCCGAACACCAGGCCGGTGTCCTTGTCGGCCAAGCTCCACTTGTGCGGTGAGAGCACATCGACGACCGGCCCCTCGAACTTGCGGAGGAACGCGGCTGTGAGACGCCGCGGCCCGCCTCGGATAACGATCGGGGCCGTCTTGATGCTCTCGTTGTCGGCGTCCATCCTGCGGTCGATGTCCAGCAATGCCACCCGCTCGCCGTCGACCGAGATCTCGATCTGCTCGTCGTGATAGGTGGTCTTGCCGAAGATGAGGGCGACGGGCGCGTCCTGGAAGGCCAGCGTGAAGACGTACTCTCCGTCGGCAGGAAAATTGTGTATGACGGAGAGTCCACCGCGCGTGCCGAACGGAGCACCCTCGACCCGCTTGACCTGAGACACGTATCTCGGAAGCCTGTAGTTGGTCTCGCCGGCGCTAGCCGTCGGGTCGCCAACCGCCAGCCGGCTGATCTCGCTGGCAGCGCTGAGATAGCCTTCCATCACCGTGGTCGAGACACTCTGGACGTCGGCGATGTTGTCGAACCCGGCGCTCATCGTGTCCGGGGCCAGGTATGCGCTGGCGTCGATCTCGATTCCCAGCAGGGCGCGCACCGAGAGTTCGTATTCGGCTCGGTTGAGCCGCTGGAAGGTCCGACCGCCAGGAGGCGGATTGGTATCGCTGGCAGTGTCGAGGCGCGCCGCCAACGCCACCGTCAACGCGTTCACGGTGTCGCGATCGGGCCGACGCGACAGCGGTGGC
>DASCOT010000094.1:0-7283 GCA_036012155.1 Acidobacteriota bacterium | reverse complement strand
CAACAACGCAGATCTGGCTCGCCGGCGAACGCCTCAGGAGCGCACGTCATGCGCGCAGCAAAACGCCCGGCCGGCGACAGATTGAACCCCTTTCCTGAAACGGCCAGGCCCCGACCGGCAAACAACACCTGGAGGGCTCCGTTCGTCTCATCGCGAGGGATGACGCAACTTGATTGCGCTACTGCTGTTCGTAGCAATTTGCTTCCTGGCCTACTCCAACGGAGCCAACGACAACGCCAAGGGCGTTGCCTCGCTGCTGGCCAGCGGCACGGTGGACTACCGATCTGCCATCCTCTGGGGCACCAGCTCGACCTTGGCAGGCTCGCTCGCCTCGGTCTACCTCTCTGTGGGTCTGCTGGATGCGTTCTCAGGCAAGGGCCTCGTACCGAATCTGATCGCCGGGCAGGAGCTGTTCCTGCTGAGCGTGGCTGCTGGCGCCGGAGGTACCGTGATCCTGGCCACCACACTGGGGCTACCGATCTCGACGACGCACGCCCTGGTGGGCGCCATCGTCGGGGCCGGCTATCTCGCGGCCGGCAGCGCTCTGAACCTGCAGATGCTCACGTCTGTGTTTCTGCTGCCGCTGTTCGCCAGCCCACTGCTGGCGCTGCTGGCGGCGGGACTCCTGTACAAGGGCCTGCGCCGAGCTCGCAAAGCTACCGGGGTCCGCCTGGACAGCTGCGTATGTGCCGGACAGCTCGACTCCGTCGCCGTCGGGCCAGGCTCCGGGGCAACTGCGATGAGGAGCTCGCTGCGCGCTCCGGTGATCGCGATTGCCACGACTGGACAATGCGAGAACTGCTATCCGGGTAGCGTCGCCGGAGTGAGCTGGCAACGGCTTCTGGACAATACCCACTTCCTCAGCGCTGGCTTGGTCGGCTTCGCCCGCGGCCTGAACGACACTCCCAAGATTGCTGCGCTGCTGTTGGTGCTACGAACCGTCGACATTCGCTGGGGCATGCTGGCGATAGCCTCGGCAATGGCTGCCGGTGGGCTCCTCAACGCCCGCAAGGTGGCCCTGACCATGGGGCAGAGGATCACCACCATGAGCCACGGCCAAGGGCTGACCGCCAGCCTTACCACCGGGCTCATGGTCATCGTCGCCAGTCGATTCGGTGTTCCCGTCTCGACAACGCACGTCTCCGCGGGCTCATTGTTCGGGATCGGAATGAGCACCGGTCAAGCGGATTTGGCGGTGATACGGACCATCGCACTGTCTTGGTGGTCACTCTCCCTTGTGCCGCCGTGTTGGCCGCCATTACCTACGGGCTGGGCTACGCGTAGGCGGCTCGCGCGGGATCGCTACCGACCCTTCGCTGCCTCGGTATCCGACCAATGCCTGCGGTCTACTCCACGACCCGCATGAGCCCCTGCATTGTTTGCCAGTGGTTCGGAAACGTGCAGAGAAAGTCGTAGTCGCCGACCACGCCAGGCGCGGTGAACTCGAGCACTTGGTACTCGCGATGGTTCAGCAGCTCCGATGCCGCAACGATCTTGTCGCTGGCGGGGAGGAAGCCGACAGCGAAGCCGACAGCGCCGAGCGCCTCAGCGGCCAACCCGATCTCCTCGGCCGAGCCGGGCTCGCCGATGATCAGGTTGTGCGGCATGTAGTCCGGGTTCTCGAACCAGATCTTCACCGTCTGCCCGGCCTTGACGGTGAACTCGGTGCGGTCGAACCGCATCTGGTCGACGAGCGGACGAATGACGATGGCATCCGGATCGGGCGTAACGTCATCGATGTCGGGGCCGGCGGCGAGACTCGACGCGAAGTCGATCGGCTCGGCCGCATTGTGGTCCCAGAACTGCTCGACCGTGCGTGCCGCGATGCGCGCGTGGGGCTCGGGAGAGTTCAGCACCAGCGCTAGTAGGTCGCGATTGACGACGTTATGCTGCTGATGCACCCATAGCGCCTCCAGGAAGTGGTGCGCGTCGCGCGAGTCACGGGCATCGAACTCCTGCAGCCACTCCTCGGTAGCCGCAATCACCTCGGCGGTCCCGCGTTCCGAGAGCTCTACGCGCGCCCGCTGCCGGACGCCATTGATCGAGTGTTCGAGAGCGGCGAGCAGCTCGGGGATCGGACGCCCATCAATCGCGACGTGGTTCGACAACCGCCGCCCCGGCACGGTGATCCGGTAGATACGGCCGTGCGCATGATCGCGGGCGGGATCGCGAACGTTGTGCTGCATGTGCCCGACGATGGCGTTGGCCCAGTCCGCGACGTACACGGCGCCATCGGCGGCGATCTCGAAGTCGGTGGGCCGGAAATTCGGATCCGTGGAGACCAGGAAGTCGTCGGTCTCGGTCCCGTGTACGTCGCCGGTATCGCTATCGTAGGCCAGCGAGTACTGCTTGATTCCGAGGAAGGCAATGGCGTTGAGGATCAGAAAGTTCCCCTGATTCTTCTCGGGAAAGTGGGCACTGGACAGGATGCCGCTGCTGGGCACCGGTCGTACCGTGTGCTGCAGCAAGGGGCGCATGCTGAACGAGCCATCGCCATTGGGTTTCACCTGATACGCGGCACCTCCGGTGGCATCGGTGGCGTAATGGTAGCCCCAGTAGTCGAAACTGATCCCGTGGGCGTTGGGGACGTTCTCGGCGTGGAAGCTGAACTCATAGGTGCGTGGATTGAAGCGGTACATCCCGGAGATATTCGACTCCTGGTTCGACCTCCAGGGTGTCTCGATGTTGGAGACGTTGAAGATGCCGCGCTGGTAATAGATGAAGCCGTCGGGGCCGTACACGAAGTTGTTGGCTGAATGATGTGTGT
The DNA here is from genome assembly GCA_036012155.1 of Acidobacteriota bacterium. GTDB lineage: Bacteria > Acidobacteriota > UBA890 > UBA890 > WLXD01 > DASCOT01. The sequence continues at coordinate 4,516 of DASCOT010000094.1, read as the reverse complement.
CGGCCGATCCGAGCGCCCCGAGCAACCGGATGCGCACATCGGCCACGTCATCGCCGTCGGTGTCCTTGAGGAAGAGGAGATCGGGCACCGAGGCGACGACCACGCCGCCGTTCCAGAACTCGAACCCCGTCGGGTTGTGTACATAGGCGAAGGTGATCGCCTCGTCGGCAACGCCATCGCGATCTTCGTCGGGGAGGATCAACAAACGATCGGCCATCTCCCTGGTGGGCTCCCATTTGGGATAGGTCGCCCAGGTCGCAGCCCACAGCCGTCCGCGTGTGTCGACGCCGAGCTGCACAGGGTTGATCAGCTCGGGGAACATCTCCTCGGAAGCGAAGAGGTTGGCCTCCATCCCCTGTTCGAGGGTCATTCTGTCGATGCTCTCTGCAGTGGTGAGGAAATCGAGCGTGCCGGTGACACTGACGCCGCCCTGCACCTGGGGCTCGGCCAGGTTCGTCTTGACCTCGACCGGCCGCGGTACGTTGGAGTCATCGGGCAACAGGGAGTCACCGTTCGCCGCCGCCCAGATCACCGCGTCGCGATTCGCAACCATCACGTCGAGCTGCGTAAGCTCGTGCTGCAGCACCTCGAAGTTCGTCTGACCATCGGTGAACGCCAGCGATGATCGTGTCCCCCAGACGTCGTTGCCGTCGGTAGTACGGTAGCGGTTGAACCAGTGCCAGTTCTTGTCGAGAACGGCGGAGCGCACCGCCTCGACTCTCTCGGGATCAGCGGTCGGTGCCCGACCCAGCAGGGACGCGACGATTACCTCCGCGACCCTTCGATTCCCATCGCTATTGAGATGGATACCGTTGATGGTCAGTGGCGACGCCGCAGCTCGGTAGAGCTCTTGCGATGGGCCGAACAGGTCGACGTAGCGCACCCGCTCTTGCCGCGCCACCGTCGCCATGGCCTCCGCGTAGGCGGCGAGCCGGGCGTTGTTCTCGCGGCCGTCAGGTAGACTCGCGTCGTCAAGGTTCTCGTGGGCGATGGGCGACACCAGCACAATCCGAGGCGCTCCGCGGCCAGAGTAATCCTGCGCTCGGGTGTGATCGATCCACTCCATCAACGCGTCGGCAAACTGCGCCGGCTCGCCGTCGAACGACTCGTTGTAACCGAACATGGCAACAACAACGTCGGCTTGCGAGAACGCCAGGTACTCGTCGGCACTCGGGAACCCGGGCCCCGGAGGTCCATCATCACGATCGACCAGTGACCCCTTGACGCGTGGACGATGATCGATCCGGTCACCGGCGAAGCCCTGATTGCGGATCACCAGTTGAAGATCCGGTAGCTCCGACTGCAGGTGGGCTTCCAACCAGCCGTCGTGCTGCATACGGTCGGCCAGCGCGTTGCCGACAAGAACGACGTGGTCGCCTCGTACGAATGGAATCTGCGGCGCGCTGCACGCCGCCGCCGCGGCGAGCACGACGAGGACGGGTGCAACCGACCGGAAGCGGCGCGACACGGCTCAGTCCTGCGTGGGTTTGGTCGTCGACATGATCGGCGCGGTCCAGCCAGCGAAGTCGGCCGGTCGGACGCCGCGACGATACCCATCGAAGGCAAAGGTAACCGGATGGTAGGGGCCGACGAGCCCGACCTCGCTGCCTGCTCGGATCGAGTCCTCCAGACCAACGGCCCACAGTGCCGCATTGATCATCAGCCGGCGAAACCCCTCGTTCAGGAAGTCCTCCGAAGCGCCGTGCGTCGTGGTGAATACACGGGCCTGGCGACCGTCCGCAGCCTCGTACGTGCGCGTCCAAGCGACCGGCAGTATCGCCTTGTCGGGCGCCGGCTCCGCATCGGCGCTCATGCCATCGAGGACCTGACCCAAAGCGAGCACAACAGAGTCGGGCATCGGATCGGCATAGTAGCCACCCGACTGGACGTGCACATCGCGGACTCCCCGAAGAATCGGGTGCATCGTCTGTCCCTGAAGAAGCAACCTCGAGCTCTGCTCGTGGTTCTCACCGTGATGGCTGACCCAGGTCTCGCCGAGCACCTGGCGGCCAAAACCGCCCTCGTAGTCCGGGCCGGAGTAGTCCCAGGTGTACTTGAGGAAGGGTCCTTCCTCGATATCGAAAGCGTGGGTTGAGGTGCGGATACCGACGATCGGTCCGCCGCGGTCGAGGTAGTCGACGATGTGCTGCATCTCGCCGGCGGGGAAATCCTGAAAGCGAAGGCCGATGACGAGCAGGTCGGCGGTGCCGAGCGACTCGAGACCGGCGATATTGGAGCTTCCGGGCTCGATGAAGCCGTCGGCGTCGAGCGTGAAGAAAACGCTACATCTGAAACCGAACCTGCCGGCCAATATGCGCCCCAGCGCTGGCAGAATCTCTTCAGATCGATACTCGTGGTCGCCGGCGATGAGAACGATGTGCTTGCCGGCGCCCGGCCCTTCCGTGCCTTCGTAGACGACGCGATGTGGGCTATCCTGCGGCGCGAATCCACCACAGGTGAGCACAGCCGTGAGGACTGGCAGCGCCGCACGTGAGATTCTCATTGGCCACCCCGGCTGATTCTGGCTCCAGAAGCCGACCCATCGCCTCGACATCACGCGACCCATCCTACGATGCCGAAGCACCGTCGGCGACGACCACTCGACCCCGCTTGATGACCCAGCGCGGGCTGAGTTGGCCGAACCGGTACGGCAACATTCGATAGTCGTGGGTAGCGTATATCTGCAAGTCGGCGCGCATTCCGGGCTCCAACCGACCTACCACATCGCCTTGACCGATCGCGTGAGCGGCGTTGGTCGTCGCCGCGACGAGCGCCGCTTCCGGGGTCATTCCCAGCAGCGTGCAGGCCAGCGAGACGATCAGGCCCATGGACTCGACGGCGCTCGTGCCGGGGTTGAAGTCGGTAGCCAAGGCGATCGGCACCCCCGCCGCCTGCAGGCGGCGCGCCGGCGCCTGACGGCGCGACATTACGTACAGCGGCACCGACGGTAGCAGCACCGCAACCACACCGGCACCGGCGAGCGCGGCGATTCCGGCCGTCGAGATGTAGTCGAGATGGTCTGCCGAGACCGCCCCGACCTCGGCAGCCAGCTCAGCGCCGGCGGTATCGCCGAGCTGATCGGCATGGATCTTGATGGCGCACCCTGCACGCCTTGCGGCAGCGAACACACGGCGACACTCCCGAACGCTGAAGGCACCTTCTTCACAGAAGGCGTCAACGTAGTCGATGCGATCGGCAAGCGCGATGATCATCTCCTCCACCAGGCTCAGGTAGCCATCCCGATCGTCTCGATACTCGGGAGGGATCGCGTGCGCCGCCAACAGCGTCACGGCTATGTCCGTTATCTCTGTGGCAGCCAGGCGACGTGCCGCCCGCACGAGCTTGGACTCGTCGCCGGCGCTGAGCCCATAGCCACTCTTCGCCTCAACGGTGGTCGTGCCGGCGCGTAGCATTCGCCCGAGTCTGCGCGTGCCGATCTCGACGAGCTCCTCTTCACTGCACGCTCGTGTGTCAGCGACCGTGCTGAGGATGCCACCACCGGCCTGCAGGATCTCGCGGTAGCTGGCGCCACCGACGCGCTGAGCAAACTCGCCCGGTCGCCAGCCACCAAACAGGAGGTGCGTGTGGGGGTCGACGAATCCGGGCAGGAGCACGCCTCCATCGGCATCGAGGCTCACCGCGTCGGCAGCGACGCGCACGCTCGAGAGAACCCCACTTGCTGGACCTGCATAGACGATCTCCTCGCCGGCCACGGCCACGGCGGCGTCCTCCACCAGACCGATGTTCTCCTGGTCACGACCACATCGTGGCTGGGAGGCTGCGCCGGCCATCGTGAGACATTGCCGCAGGCCGCGAACAACCAAGGTGGCGACGGTCTTCTCACCCGGGTCAGTCATCGAGCGAAGGCATGTCCACGTTACGGGCTCTGGCCGTCTCGATCGCCAGCTCGTAACCGGCATCGGCATGCCGCACGACACCGAGCCCGGGATCGATCGTGAGCACGCGCTCGAGCCGCTCTGCCTTCCGCTCCGTGCCGTCGGCGACGATCACCATCCCGGCGTGCAGCGCGCGACCCATGCCTACTCCGCCACCGTGATGAAACGACACCCAAGAGGCACCGGCGACAGCGTTCATCGCAAAGTTCAGGAGCGGCCAGTCGGCCACCGCGTCCGAGCCGTCGAGCATCGCCTCGGTCTCTCGGTTGGGCGAGGCAACGGATCCACAATCCAAGTGGTCGCGGCCGATCGCGACGGGGGCCGAAACCTCCCCTGATGCCACCAGCCGGTTGATCTCGAGGCCAAATCGAGCTCGCTCCCCGTAGCCGAGCCAGCAGATCCTCGACGGGAGACCGAGCTGCGGAACGCGCTCCCGAGCCATGCCGATCCAGCGGTGCAGCACTCGGTCGTCCGGAAACACTCGCAGAAGAGCATCGTCAAGGACCGCGAGGTCCGCCGCATCACCCGAAAGGCACGCCCAGCGGAAGGGCCCTTTACCCTCGCAAAACAGCGGGCGTACGTACGCTGGCACGAAGCCTGGATAGAGGTAGTGACCATCG
>DASCOT010000093.1:0-5419 GCA_036012155.1 Acidobacteriota bacterium | reverse complement strand
TAGCCGCGTGTGCCACCTTGGTATCGGTGCTGCTGCACGCTCGCTCTATCGTGCGTTCCAGTGGGACGGCTCCGCGGCCTCGGTCGGACGCGGCTCTTGATTCCTTTTGATGCGATGACGTCAGCGGGAGTCGGAAGCCTAAGACTGGGTGTGTGAGGCTCTAAGACTTCGGATCCGACGGGGCGCTCGACAGGCTTCGCAGCGAAGGCTAGGCGGGGGCCTCCATGCGCAGTGGCCCCATCCCCTGCGTCCCCCGAACCCAGTTGATCTCGCCTCGATGGCTGCTGAAGTGGCCGACCATGTGGAGCGAGATACTGTTGCCCAGGAGCTCGACACGCTCTCCGAGCTTCACTTCGCGATCGAGATCAGCCGAGGTCAGCCCGTCCAGAAACGCCATCGTCGTCGCCCAAACCGTGTCGATGTATTCGAAGAATGCGCCCTTGTCCTTCAGTTCGAGCAGCTGAGCGTCCTCGTCGGACATGCCGACACCGATCCCCTGAAAGGGCATGCCAGTTCTGGCGGCCTAATCCTCGTTCCACCGCGGGTCCGTCTCGCGATAGCACTGTGCGAGGTTGTCTTCCATGCGAGCCGTGTGCCAGACGCACCACGCGATCGAGTGGCTGCCATTCTCCGGTACGAAGTGGAGTTGCTGATCGGTCGCTTCACGTGCATTGAAGTAGCCGCGATGCGCGGAGGCGAGGTTGTCCTTGAGCATCTCAATGGCTTCCATACCGATCTCCTCCGACTACATCACGCAACGACGTTGTGCGCCGGAGAGCCTACATGATCGAGCCGTGCCTAGACTTTGTTGTGCGCCCCTACAAGTTCCGGAGCGCACGGATCACCAGACCAGGTGTGAGGCTCTAGGACTTCGGATTGAAGGCCGAGGGTTCGAATCCTTCGGTTCCGTCGCCGCCGGGCGGCTACTGGGTGTCTCGCGCCTCGCGCTCTCTACGCTGCTCGTCCGACCACGACATGAAGTCGGTGCGTACGCGGGCGCGGAACATCTCACCCGCGAAGCGGTCCGCGTAGAATTGCAGCGGCTGGAGCATCTCCACCGATTCTTCGTTCCACTGGGACCAGTTGCGTGCGTGTTCTTCCGACCGGAAGAAGTTCATGCCTGCTCAGCGGAAGGGCCGGTCTTCCGGCGAACCTCCGATCTGGCCGTAGGTGTATCCGACGACGCCTTCAGGCTCGACGGAGACGATCTCCTCGTCGCGCATCTCGATCACGATCGGATTGCCGCAGTCGAGGCACGGAGCCTCGACGCGAACCGTCTGCCCGGGGAAGTGCCAGCGCACGGCCAGCGATTCAAATGCTCACTGCGCGAACCAGCTCTGCTGGCCATCGACAGAGATGCGGTACTGCGTCGGCATGCTGTTGAAAGGTGGGAAGGAGACGATGTAGTCGGTGCCCGGGTGCTGCCACGCGGGGATGCCAGACTCGCAGACCTCTCGCATCAACTCCCGACCCTCGTCCGGCGAGATGTCGAGGTCGGTCGCCAGCTCGGTGTAATGGGGGCCGAAACCGCGTTTGATGAAGTACTGATTGATGTTGTAGTAGGCGCGGTCCTGCGTCTCCAGATCAACCATAGGTGCTCACCCTTTCTGCCCCGTCATATCCGCCTCGCGGCGAGTGTGCCTTCGTAGATCGCATCCATCAAGCGCCGTAGCTTGGCATCATAGGCGGAGTATTCCGCCGCTTATGAAGAGGTGCACCGATGATCATCGACTTTCGAGTTTCCGCGCCGATTGCGGCCGACCTGCCCGGACGGCAGCCGGCCACGCTCTACGGGGAGTTGTACGGCCGCATCACGAGCGAGCAGCAGGAGTCCCGACCGACCTCGGCCGCGGAGTTCCTCGCGCTGCTCGATCGCGAAGGCATCGACCATGTCGTGCTCCCAGTCGAGGACAACGAGACGATTCTCGGCAGCAAGACGAACAACGAGACGCTCGCCGAGTTCTGTGCGCACGATCCATCGCGCCTGATTGGGTTCGCGGGTGCCGACCCGCTGAAAGGGATGACTGGCGTACGAGAACTGGAGCACGCGGTCAGGGAGCTGGGACTGCATGGCCTCAACGTCGGGCCGTTCTGGCAGCACCTCGACCCAACCGATCGACGCTACTACCCGCTGTACGCGAAGTGCGTCGAACTCGATGTGCCGGTGATCATGCACGCCTCGATCAACTTTAGCCTGGAATCGGAGATGGACCACAGTCATCCGCGCCACATCGACCGTATCGCGACCGACTTCCCGGAACTGAAGATCATTGCGACGCATGGAGGCTGGCCGTGGGTGACGGAGCTGGTGGCCGTCGCCTGGCGTCACCCGAACGTCTACATCGACACTGCCGCCCAGCGTCCGCGCTACGTTGGCCTGCCTAATACTGGCTGGAGCACCCTCGTGCACTTTGGAAACAGCGTGCTGCAGGACCGTGTGCTATTCGCCAGTCGTTGGCCGTTGCTGCCATTCGGCGAGACTGTCGAGGAGCTGCGCCAGCTACCGCTGAAGCCGGCGGTGATCGACAAGTGGCTGGGCCTCAACGCGGCTCGGCTGCTGAATCTCGACGACTGACGGTTCGGCAACACACTGAGATTTTGACAGCCACGCGGGTGGATTCAGAGCCACAACGGCGGACTTCCGCGGACAGCGAATGCGAATTGTGAATCTAAGACGGACCGTCTTGGACGGCCACGGACATTCAACTTCGTTCTTCGGATCTGAGGGTCGAGGGTTCGAATCCTTCCCGGCGCGCCAGCCACACACAGCAGGGGACGGCCCTCGACGCGCGCCGTCCCCTGTCGCATCGACCGACGCCTCCGCTGTCCGCGCTCGTGCGCCCGTTTCCGCGCGAATTCGCTGCGCCTACCGCCTCTGCATCGTGCTCCAGGAGCATCAGACTCGGAATCTGATGATCAGACGAGTGTGACGACGTTACTCGCCATGTTGGCGAGGTAAGTCCAGTCGCGGCGTGCCGCGAGGCTACCGCGGCTCGGCCGGCCGCTACGAGAACTGTTCGATCAGCTTCGCCTGCCCGTCTAGCAGCGGCAGCACCTCGTCGGCCGGGGCGTCCGGCAGCCCGAAGATGCAGCGCTCCACTCCCAACGCGGCGAACCGCTCGACGGCCTCCTCGTTCGGCGCCGCGCCGAACATCGTGACGGGGAGCGGCCCGCGGCCGTACTCCTCGGCCAGGCGATTGAGCTCCGCGATGCGCTCGCCGAACCGCTCCGGGTTGATCACGTTCGGCATCCAACCGTCGCCGTAGCGCGCTACCCGCCGTAGCGCGTTCCGAGGGTTCATGCCCAGCAGTACCGGTGGATGGGGTTTCTGCACCGGCTTTGGCCACTGCCAGATCGGGTCGAAGTCGACGAACTCCCCGTGGTACTCCGCCTCGTCCTCCGTCCAGATGCGCTTCATCGCCTCGATCCGCTCGCGCACCAGCTTGAAGCGCCGCGAGGGGTCGGTGCCGTGATTCTCCATCTCCTCGTGGTTCCAGCCGGCGCCGACCCCCAGGATCACGCGCCCGCCGGAGAGCAGGTCGAGGGTCGCCACTTCCTTGGCGAGCACGATCGGGTCGCGCTCCACCACCAGGCTGACGCCGGTGCCCAGCTTCAGCCGCTCCGTAACCGCGGCGACGGCGCCCAGCGCGACGAACGGGTCGAGTGAGTGCGAGTACTGCTTCGGCAGCTCGTCGGCGAGCGGGTAGGGGGTGCGACGGGAGGCGGGGATGTGGGTGTGCTCGGGGAAGAAGATCGACTCGAAGCCGCGCTCCTCGCACGCTCGTCCAAGCTCGACCGGCCCGATCGAGTAATCGGTGGGGAAGATGAACGCGCCGAATTTCATGGTGGCCATACCTTCCGCGGCTGTGACTTGAGGCTGGGCTGACTCGTCGCTCGGAATAATGCCACCACGCAAGCTGCGGTGCCACTCCGCCGCCGGGCTCCTGCGGCCCGGAGCGAGCGTCGAGTTCTTGCTCGCCCCGCCCGCCGCTCTCGCGTACATCGCCACCGCAGTCATCTATAGTCGTGCGCGCTCTTCGCGGGGCGCACCACCAGACCGCGAACGGGAAGCGTTCGGCGGCTCGGCAGGTGGAACTAACGATGGGGAGACTCGAGGGCAAGGTGATCATCGTGACCGACGCCAGCCGAGAGCTGGGCCAGTACTGCGCGGTCAAGTACGGGCGCCAGGGTGCCTCAGTGGCGGTGGCGGCGCGAACTCGCCTCCGTGCGAATGACGTCCGCTTCCGCGCGGTGCTCACACCCTGATCTCTGAAGCGCTCCGCCGCGGATGCTCGCGTGCCCGACTGCCGACGGGTGCGCCGCACATCCGTCGTATAGTTCCGCTGGCGGAGGTCTCACGATGGGCTCTGGTTCTCTCAAGGTTGAGAACGCACGATTCATTCTGACGGTGGACGACGAGCGGCGCATCATTGCCGATGGGGCGATTCTCGTCGACGATGGCGTCATCACGGGGGTAGGTAAGTCCGCCGACCTCCGCGCTACTGGCGCCGACCGGGTGATCGACGCGGCTGACATGGTCGTCACCCCGGGCTTCACGAACGGGCATATGCATATCAGCTACGCCCATGCGGTGCGCGGAATCTTCCCGGATGACGTGAAGGATCGCCTCGCCTACGTCTTCAAGATGCAACTTGTGATGACGGCAGAAGAGGAGCGGGACACCTCGCTCCTGGCGGCCGTGGAGTTGCTCAAGGGTGGCACGACAAACATCGTCGACCCCGGGAGCACGAAGTACATCGAAGCCTGCCTGGACGCCTACAACGAGGCAGGGATTCGCGTCGTCACCGGCGAGCACGTGACCGACCGCGAGAACAGTACGAACCTCCCTGTGTACGACACCGCCGAAGCGATCCGTCGGATGGAAGACACGGTGGAACGATTCGACGGGAAACTCGACGGACGGGTGCGCAGCTGGACGATGCCGTTCTCCGCGGCGAACTGCAGCGACGAGGTCCTCGTCGCGGCCAAGGAGATCGCCGAACGCCACAACACGATGATGACCCTCCACCACTTCGGCGGGCGGCGGCGACCGGATGGGCGCCTCCCCACCCAACACCTTGCCGATATCGGCGTGCTTGGTCCGGGGCTGCTGCTGGCCCACGGCATGGGGCTGGAGCCCGAGGAAGTCGAGCTCATCGCCGAATCCGGAGCGACCGTCGCGATGCTTCCGCCCACTGTGCTGAAAGGAGCCATGGGGCTCAAAGAAGGAGGGACCCTGCCTGAGCTGCTGGAGCGCAACGTACCGGTGGCGCTTGGAACTGACTCCGTGAACAGCTCGAACTACAGCGACATGGTCCGAGTCATGGGGCTGACGGCTACTGCGTACAAGGACGCGCGCCGGGACGACACCGTGATTCCAGCGGAAACTGCTGTGGAGCTAGCCACGCTCAAGGGTGCG